>JAJQCI010000019.1 GCA_021202835.1 Clostridiales bacterium
CCGGTTATTACAGCCCAACCGGCGGCTTTCCTTTTGCCTTTCGGCTGTTTATTAAAACGATAAATTCATTAACAATGTGCTTTTGTGTCCCAAAGGAGGTTTTAATATATGGGAAGAAAACTTAAGGTTTCACTGGAAACAGCAAAAAGAGTTATTATAAGTGAAATTATGTCTGATTTATATACACATCACGAAAATCCTCACTGTTACAACACGGTTTATCTTGAGGGAACAATGGGAATTGGCAAGTCTACGATTTTCAGAGATATAGTTAAATTTATGACCGAATTTACGGGAAATGAATGGGGCTTTCTTGATATGAGACTTGCAACCATGTCGGCTTCCGATATTCAGGGAATTCCCCACCCCGAACAGCAGTCTGACGGCACATGGGTTATGAAGTGGATGAAAGATGCGGTTTTGCCGGGGGTAAACAAGGAACTGCCGGAATATGGAATTATTTTGATGGACGAGCTTAACCAGGTAAAGGAACCGGCGGTTAAATCGATTATGTATCAGTTTATACTTGACCGCAAAATAAACGACTATGTTATGCCTGACACATGGTATCAGGGCTGCGCAGGAAACCGGGAAGAAGACGGCGGCATATATGACAGACTTCTTGCTCCTGTTCGTGGCCGTATGATGATTCTTGAAATCGAGCCAAACGCAAAGGAAACAATTCAGTATTTTAAAGATAATGACTTTCATCCGGCTGTAATAGAATATCTTGAAAGCTTTATAACAAAGGGCATCGGCGCCTATGAAGGTGTAAGCAAGGTGCTTCATTCATATAACGCAGAACTGGAGATGTCGGGCGATGAGGATTGTGACAATTATATTTTTACAACGCCCAGAACATATGAATTTGTGAGCAATGTCTTAAAGTCTCATGAAGAGCTTAAGTCGCTTGAAAAGCAAAACGAAGCCGTATTTAAATATGTAACCGACAGAAATGTGCTTAAGGCAAGGCTTTGCGGACTTATGGGGGCTGAAAGAGGAGAAGACTTTTATGCAAAATATATACTCAGAAAAAATATATCCATTAAGGATATAAGAGAAGCAAAGTGGTTAAACGACAAGACCGACCGTGAGCTGACCTCGCTTAAAACCTATATGGACGAAACAGAGATTCAAAGGTATATTTATGTTGTTATGAGTGATAAAGAAACAGATGAGGGCCTTAAAAAAGCAGTTTTAAAATGGCTTCTTTATATAAAGGTTCCTTCTCAAACAATTATGGTTATGTATAACAGATTATCCGAAAATTCCAGACAGGAGATGATCCATGAATTACATACAGCCAACTGTATGGAAATGATTAAAACACTGACCTCAAATGTAAGCAGCAGCCGAATTAATCTTTAATAACATTCAGGAGGGATAAAAATGTCATGGGTTAAAAACAGAAATAAAAATAAAATTAAAACTGTTGAAAAAGCCGATAATCCTCCCCAAAATATTCAAAAGCCCGAGAAAGCCTTATTCGGCTCTTCACCGAAAATCGGAAAAAGCCCCGAAAAGCTTTCCAGAGATGAAATTTGGAGCCGTATAAAATTACAAATAGTATTATTTGCTCCGTCAATGACATATCTTGCGGAGCTTCCGGTAGAATATAGAAAAGGAAAAGCAGCCGTGCTCTGCAGCGGCGCCGTAATTTATATTTATGATGAAGTGTGGAAGCTGCCCGAAGAGGATATTTTATATATGGTTCTCAAAGAATTTACACAGGTATTGATGGGGTTCAGGGTTAAAAAGGATATAAAAATAGTCGAATTAAGAATCAGCGAGAAAACAGCACGCCGTGAGCTTGGAATGATTACAGCAAAGGCCGAAAATATGCTTTGTGATATAGCGCTTATGGAATGTTCTGAATATGTAGGGGTAAACCCTTCTATTGTTAAGCCTTCGAAAAATATGCTGAGGAGGATTTATGAATCCTTCGGTCCCTATACCGGCAAAAACGGCAGCTATATAAAATATGCGGATGATGAAGAGGCTTTATCATATTTTATGAGTGAATGGGGCTGTACGATTGTCGGAGAAACAATGAAGATGTTGGCAGAGGGCTATAAATTTATAAGAGGCTCTGTCAAAAAAGAATTTATTAATATTCATTTCAGTATAAATTCGGCAAAATCAAAAAAGCCGCAAAAAAACATTGAGCTCACCTCCACCCCTAAAGGATATTTTTTAATTGATATACCGGCAGAGGAGTTTGAACAGACAGCCGGAAACATTAAAAGCAATGACACAGAAACGTCTGAAGAACAGTCTGAAGACAGCGGCGGCAACTCGAAAGAGCAGCCGGAACAGTCTGAGTCCGGCGGCAGTCAAAGCAACAGCCCAAATAAGAACAGCGGCCGGACTGATTCACAGACGGAAGATTTAAAAAACGGCAGCTCAGCCCCGAATGGTGAAAGGGGAGAAAAAGACCGTGGAGAAAACAGAGACTCCTCCAAGGGATGGGCGGAAGCTTCCGATAATATGGCCGGTGAAAACAGCGTTGAATTTGCTTCGGAATATTTATTCAAGTTAAATGAGGAAAATATGTCTATGAGCAATGAGGCATATAAGGATATTATATCAAATTCAAAAAAATATTTAGACAAATTGTTTACAGACGGGGATGCGAGAAGCTTCGGCGAATTGGTAGAGGAAAATTACCGTGATTTATATAAAGTGTCTTCCTTATGGTGGAAAAAGGCTCAAAGCATGATAAAGAGCTATGTGCCCGATGTGAACAGCTCATATCGCAGACCAAACAAGAAGTTTGCAATGTCTGAGTTTATCCTGCCGTCACAGTGTGAGAGCTCAGAAAATTTTGAAGTTGACAGACTGAGAGTTTTTTTGGATTCATCCGGTTCAATGAAACCGCATGAATTTAAGCTGTTTAAATCCATTATAAAATCCACTCAGAAATATTTCCCCAGAGATACCCTTGCTTATGAGTTTAATACTGCCGTAACCCCTATGAAATGTGTAAACGGCAAAATATTTGGAGCCCCCAAACACACAGGCGGTACCGATATTAAATGTGTAACGGAATTTATATTCGGCAGGCAGAACAGAGCCAAAACACTGAATATTGTGGTTACAGACGGAGGTTTTTATTGGGAGGATTTTATAACATATATGAAACAAAAAGACAGGATGTCTAAATTTTTATTTATATTAACAAGCGGCAGATATTATTCAGAAGCCGCAAGAGCTGCAGATAACGTAGGCACCAAAAGGCTGAAGACGATTTATATCGACACCGACTCCGGCAGGGAGGGTGAATCTCTCAGCTGGAGATGTTAAAAATTTTAAGGGAGTGAGATGTTATGATAGATGTAAAACGAAAATTTAGGGATTTAATGACTGATTATATAAACAGCAAAACCGAACTTGACTTAAACCGTGAATTAACGTCTCTTAAACGTTATACGGAAGGTAATTTAAACAAAATATCTGACTTTGTTTCAATAGATGAAAGAATATACCTTCTTTCAGAAAAGCTGACGGAGAATGTTTTTGCAGCTGCGCTCTGCAAAGCCGTACTGGCATACGCTGAAAATAACATAAGACTTTATTATAATCAAAGCTATGAGTCTGTTTCAGACGGCGTTTCAGAAGGAGAAGTATTGCTTGAAATGTTTTCTGACGAAGATGAAAACCTTGTTTTAAGCTCTATTGAAATAAAAAATCCCATAAACAGTATACACACAGTGAGTGATTTTTTGGTGTTTTCGGAGATAAACAGGCTTTTTCTGTATGAGCCCTATATATTTTTAGAAACTCTTTTGGGCAGAATTTATACAGGTGATGTTTTGCTGAAATATACAGATAACCTTAAACCCACTATGAAAATAAACTTAACCGTAAACTCGGAATCGACGGATAAGCAGGGCTGTGTATTAAAGGCAAAATACAGAGACGGAAGCCTGATCATAGAAAGACATTCTGATATTAAAGAGGAGAGAGACTGTGTTTTAAATCTGAATGCATATGAGACTTGTTTTGACTGGTTTAATGTTATATATTAAGGAGAGGAGGTGTTTTTATGTCGGAGCATCAAATGACAGTTAATTTAGATAACAGAATTTTTGCCGATATAATTCAGTCAGACACTGATGTAACCGATGTTTTGGTTACTAAATGCTTCGGAGGGTCGCCTTTATTTGAAGATAATGAAAAGAAAAATATTTTCAGGCCGGGTTCCGGTGAAAGTGCGGAATATACATTTTGCAGACTGACAGAGAATATTTATGACAGCTTTACGGGAAACTCTGCCTGTCTGGAGCTGCTTTACTTAACAGAGGCAATTATTCCCCGGGAAAACGACAGCGGCGGCAATATATCCGATTTTAAAAATAAGCTTTATTCCTCACCTATGTATATAGAATATTTAACCTTAAACAAAATTGAAAGGGGTTTAATCGAAGGGCCCGTGGTTAACATTAAAGATATAGAGTGGGATGCACCGAATATTTCTAATGTATATTTTAAACAGCCGGATATTATGTTATATAACGGAAAGTATATATTGCCCAGAGATATTCCGCCTTATCTTCTTTTGGAAATATTTCATATTTTTGCCGAAAAATATCATTCACGGCTTGTGTGTTACAATTCATTCACAGAAACCGAGGCATTGCCGGGTAATTTTATAAATACAGCCTTATATAATTACAGACGGGATTTATTATATGTTAATTTCGGCGTAAATTTTATATCAATGGATAATTCTGATTGTCTTTTATATAATGATACAAAGGTGTTGTTATATTTAAGTGATTCACGTAAACAATATGTCATTCCGGTATTTCCCGAGG
>JAJQCI010000189.1 GCA_021202835.1 Clostridiales bacterium
CAAAAAGTAGCTGAT
This sequence comes from Clostridiales bacterium, assembly GCA_021202835.1. GTDB lineage: Bacteria > Bacillota > Clostridia > Lachnospirales > CAG-274 > JAJQCI01. Next base: position 16 of record JAJQCI010000189.1, read on the forward strand.
GTCTTATTTTTGTGCAATTTTCAAATTTGCTCTTTTATAGAATAAAAGATAATTCATTTATAACAAAATATTTGGCGGATTATTCAAGTGATATTTCAAATCTGCCCACAAGCACAAGCAGAGGGACTCAAGGGGAGAGTAAATTAAGAGTAAACGCAGAATGTTTACCCGGAAGCACTTGTCGAGTAGCTGAGGACAGCTCGGTTTGGATTTTAAACAATCAAAACGAGTGGGTTGAGCAGGAAAGCTCCGGCGGCGGTTCGGGAGGGGATTATTCTCTGACGGCGATTACGACAGATGAGATTGACGAAATGTTTGACGAAGAATAAGGGGTGATTTTATGGCGGATATTTCGAATATGAAGGTTTTGGACGATGCAGGGACAGCATATCTTATTGAAAAAGTGAAAAAGGCTATTGAAGAAGCCATTGCAGATTTGGGAGCGGCGGCATCCAAAGAAGTGGACACAACTGTAGCTCAAAACAGTGCAAACCTTATCACAAGCGGCGGAGTATATACTGCTATTGAGAATGCGACTGAGGAAGCCACAAGCGATGAAGTTTTGGCTTTATTTGGCTGGACTTCGGAGGATTAATAAACACTAAATTTTTGAGAGGAGATTTATAAATGAAGAAATTTACACAGGTTAAGAAAACCATTATCGGAACAGAATACACAGCCCAGTTTAACGGCATTGCCGAAATGTATAAAAGCATTGACAATACATATATGGACGGAAGAGACACTACGAGTATGTATAAAATGGCCGAATATTTATTAAAAAATGTTCTTGTTGAGCCTAAAAAGAATTTTGATGATTTTGAGGATACAAATGAATTTAATGAGGTTCTTTCGTTTTTAGGAAGTGTTCACAGGGGAACATTTCGGGAAGAAACAGACGAAAGCACAGCTGAGGAAACAGGTAAGAAGTGAGTGGGCGCTGTGGAGACTGGTTTTATCGGGCTTTGATTATAATCTTGTATTTAATCAAATGACACAGAATGAGGTTGAAAAAGCAAATATTGCTTTGGATTTAAAGATTGAAGCGGATAAAAGAGCCGCCGCTAAAAAGTAGGTGATGGGATATGGCTGAAAATGTTATAAGGCATGACGTTGTGCAGATTGATTTCTTGAGTGACGGCGTCCTTAAAGTTTTAAGCGAAATGAATGAAGAAATCGAAGCCATAAAAAAAGCTCTTGGGGCAATTGATGACAGTGATCCCCTTAAGCCGGTGAAAAAAGGGGCGGATGACACAAGAACCGAAGCCCAAAGACTTAAGGACGAATTTAAGGCCATTGCCAAAATAGGCTTCAGCGGCCTTAAAACAGGGCTTAAAGCCGTTGGAAGCGAAGCGGCAAAGGCGACAAAGGAAGCGGCAAAAATGACAGCTGCTCTTTCTGCCGATGCGGTAAAAAAGACAGCAGGCCTTACCGTTAAGGGGGTCGCTGCGGCCTCTGCCGGTGTTGGGGCTTTGGTTGGTTTATCTGTAAATGCCTACGGTGAGTATGAACAGCTTGTGGGCGGTGTTGATACGCTGTTTGGAGAAAGCTCTAAGCTTGTACAGCAATATGTAAATGACGCTTATAAAAACGCAGGGCTTTCGGCAAATGACTATATGGAAACAGTGACAGGTTTTTCGGCAAGCCTGCTTCAGAGCTTGGGGAATGACACTGAAAAAGCGGCCGTTCAGGCAAACACCGCCATTGTGGATATGAGTGATAACGCAAACAAAATGGGTTCGGATATGGAAAGCATTATGAACGCATATCAGGGTTTTGCAAAATCGAACTACACTATGCTTGATAATTTAAAGCTAGGTTATGGGGGCACTCAGGCGGAAATGGAACGGCTTTTAAAAGATGCCGGAAAGTTAGCCGGAACAACTTACAGCATAGATTCATTTAATGATATCATAGAAGCAATTCACGTTATGCAGGAAAGTATGGGAATTGCCGGAACAACAGAAGAGGAAGCAAGCGACACTATACAGGGTTCATTATCTGCTTTAAAATCGGCTTGGGGGAATATGCTGACAGGGGTTGTTACCGGAGGTGACAGCTTTGACCAGTGCCTTAACAATTTGGTTGAATCAGCTAAAACAGCCGGGGAACAGTTAATGCCGGCCATAAGAGGCGGTTTGGAGGGCGTCGGGACGCTTATTCAGGAGCTGGCGCCTATGATTACGGCGGAGCTTCCGGGACTTGTGAATGACATACTTCCGCCGCTGTTAAGTGCAGCAACGACAGTAGTAAAAGGCATTATAAGTGCTTTGCCTTCTTTGATTTCAATGTTAATTAAAGAAGGGCCGGCGATTATTGCACAGCTTATAAGAGCATTTAAGGACGTTATTCCGGAAATAATAGGAACGATAAAAGCAAGCCTGCCCTTAGTCATAGAATCCGGAAAGAATACAATTAAATCATTTGTTTCGGGAATCCCAGGCAATATGGACAGGCTGCTTTCTGCGGTGGGAAATCTTCTTAAAAGTTTTGTTTTAAGCGTGGGAGACGCATTGCCGGGGATTATTACAGCCGGATATCAATTGCTGGGTTCTTTTGTTTCAGGAATATTGAGAGGAATTCCAAACATCATTGACACTGCAATTTGGGGAGTTCAAAATTTTATAATGGGTCTTAATTCATACTTGCCCACAATTTTGGGAACAGGTTTTGAAATAGTTACAAGTCTTGTAGCCGGAATTATTAAAGCAATACCTCAAATACTTTTGGTTGTTCCCAAGTTGGTATTGTCATTTTTAAAGCTTTTATTCACTACAGACTGGGTTGAAGTTGGAAAATCTATTTTGAAAGGCATTAAAAAGGACATATTCGGCGGAGATGACGGCTTGGATGAAACTGAAAAGGATATAACAAAAAATCTTAAGGCTGAAGTTGAAAACAGTATTGCCGACATCGACACAGGCATTACCTTTGACACAACGGTTGATACAAGTGCTTTGGAAAACATAAGCGGCAGTGATATTTCAAATTCTTTGACTATTGACACAAGCAGTATAAGCGGAGCCACTGAGGATATAGTTAATCAATTTGAAGCCATAGGGGAAAATATAAGGGCGCTTCCGGCTGATATAGAGGGGCTTTTGGAGCCTATAAATACGGTTGTTGACAAGCTTATTGATATGCTGCGCATATTTTCCGAAGCTTTCGGATTTTTGCCAAACTACAGCGCCGATATAAATTATATGAGCGATATTGTAACAAGGCTTGACAGTACGCTGAAAAAATCGGGAAAGAATATTACAAAAAATATACGTGAGATGGTTATTAACAGCCGGGAAGCCATTGTTGACGAGATTTCTTCTCTTCCTAAGCTTATGGGAGAGGCAATTAAAAAATCGGGAGACAGCTTAAGCTCTGCTGTAATAGAAATTTGGCAGAAAGCAGTTAAGGCTTCCGTTAAGCCTGTAAACAAGCTGCTTGAAGGTGCAAACTGGATTTTAAAGCAGTTCGGTTCATCAAAAAGCGTTGCCAAATGGACGCCCTATGCCAAAGGAACAGAAGGGCACAAAGGAGGAAACGCTGTTGTAAATGACGGCAGAGGGGCGGAGCTTGTTCAAATGCCGAATGGAGACAGCTTTATACCGGCAGGCAGAGATATTTTTATTCCCAATGCTCCGAAAGGAATGAAGGTGCTTTCGGCGGAAGATACAGCGGCACTTATGGGGCGAAAAACACCGACTTTTAAATATGGCGAAGGAAACATTGATATTTGGGATTATATTGACAACGCTGCGGATTTGGTTAACAGTGTAAAAAACAAATATGTGAATTATAACGGCATTAAAGGGTTGGCTTTAAGTGTGGGCCGGGGCTTAGTGGAAACAGTCAGCGGTGAAATGGTAAGCTGGGTGAAAAATCTTTTTGAAGAACTGGGAGCCGTAAGCCTTGCAAATTATAACGCTTCGGGCGGAGTTGAACAATGGAGATCCACTGTTATACAGGCATTGAAAATGGAAGGGCTTTATAACGAGGCCAATGTGGCAAGAACCCTTTACCAGATGCAGACGGAAAGCGGCGGTAATCCCTATGCCATTAATCTTTGGGACAGCAACGCAAAAAAGGGCATACCCTCAAAAGGTTTAATGCAGGTTATAGACCCTACATTTAAAGCATATGCAAGGCCCGGATATAACAGCAATATTTACGATCCCTTAAGCAATATTTTAGCGGCTGTAAGATATGCCAGAGCCAGGTATGGTTCACTGGCTGCGGCCTTCAGGGGAGTGGGCTATGCCGACGGAGGCATTGCTTATAAGCCTTCTGTTTTCGGCGAAGACGGGGCAGAGATGGCTATACCGCTTAAGGCCGATAAAAGAGACAGGGCGCTGAAGCTTTGGGCAAAGACAGGCGCTATATTGGGAGCCGGTTTATCTGGTTATACTCCCGAAAATGCGCCTGTGTCAAACACAAACACTGTTATTGAAGGGGATACATATAAATTTAACAGCAACATAACCGTAAACGGCAGTGAAAAGGACAGAACAACGGCAAGATATGTTAAAAATGCCGTAAAGGAAGGCATACAGGAATTTATGGACAGCTTCAGGAACAGTAATAAGTTTGCCAGAGAATATTAAAATTACAAATAAAAAAATCACTCTTGACATATGGTACTAAATATGGTACTATAATAACAGGAGGTGAAACAATGGCAGGTATAGAAAAGCTGATTAAGAAAATGAAAAATCAGCCAAATGGAATAAGAATTGAAGAAATTCATAAAATTTTGACGGCTAACGGATACAGACTTGACAGGCAGCGAGGTTCTCACAG
>JAJQCI010000123.1 GCA_021202835.1 Clostridiales bacterium
CGCAGCACATAATCTTGTTGAAGCTTCACTAGTTGTTAAGGTTGCCGGGGTTAACGCCGCCTGTGGGCATAAACTTCATCTTTGTGTAGGGGCCGCACATAGACTTAATCATATTGATTCCGCCTGCAGCTTCTGCGGGGAAGAACTTAACAACGTCAAGACCGAGCTCGATAGCTGTTTCAACGTCTGAAGGATTAGCCGTACCGGGAGTGATAAGGTAGCCCTTGTCGATACAATGCTTAACAACCTTGGGGTTAAGACCGGGAGAAACAAGGAACTTAGCGCCTGCTGCGATAGCCGAGTCAGCCTGTTCGGGTGTAAGGATTGTACCTGCACCTACGATACATTCGGGAACCTCGGCAGCCATTCTCTTAATAGATTCTTCAGCCTCTGCTGTTCTGTATGTAACTTCAGCACAGGGAAGTCCGCCGGCAACAAGAGCCTTAGCCAGAGGAACAGCCTTTTCAACATCATTAATAGCTATAACGGGAACAATACCGATTGCAGAGAGTTTTTCCAATACTTCGTGCATTTCTTTCACCTCATTTAAAATATTTTCAGGAAACAATATTACCTTGTTCTTATAATATCACATTTTGGTAATAAAGTCAATAAAGCCTTAAAATTTTTTTATTTTTTATGCAGAATCCACCAAAGTCTCAAACTTTATCAAAAATTTGTTGCAAATCAAGGCCTTATATGGTATTATTAAGTTATCATGCGGAGTGCTTTTTAAGCTTTATAAAAAGCGAAAACGCTCTGTTAATTTAAAAACTTTAAGAAAGGGGTTTTAAAATGAAATTAAAAAAAGCTATAGCTCTGCTTGTTTCTGCTTCACTTCTGAGTGGGGTTATTCCCGGCGGAGTTTTCTCGGCTTCAGCCTCTGAAGACCCTATTTTGGCCTTTTCAGACGCAGAAGGCGGCGGAAGATATTCCGAAGGTGCAAGAGGCAGCGACTCTCCCGAGGTTTATCATGTTACAAATTTAAATGACAGCGGCGAGGGCTCACTGAGAGAGGCTCTCTCTAAGGAAGGCCGCTATGTTGTTTTCGACCTTGACGGAACAATTCAGCTTGAAAGCACACTGCAGATTCCCAGCAACACAACAATTTGGGGTCAGACAGCCCCCGGCGACGGCATAACCGTTACCGGTTATGATATTCAGACCAAAAACGGCGCCCACGACATTATAGTAAGATATTTTAAGGTAAGACCCACGGACGAAAACGGAAACGAACCCGACGGCTTAGGCGGACGTTATAACACAAACGTTATATTTGACCACTGCAGCGTTTCATGGTCGGTAGACGAGCTTATTACTCTTTACGCCGGTTCATGGGAGTCTGTTTCAGAGACAAGCCCCCACGGCTCAAACCTTACAGTTCAAAACACTCTGGCCAGCGAAAGCCTTTCGTATGAGCAGCCACGTTAAGGGCGCTCACGGCTACGGCGGTATTATGGGCGGCGACATCGCCACATATCACCACAACCTTCTCGCCCACCACGACAGCAGAAGCCCTCGTCTTGACAGAGAAATGGACGGAACAGAAATCATCAACAACGTAATTTATAACTGGGGTCAGACAAACTCAGCCTACGGCGGCGAGCCAGGCTCTATGCACTATACATCATTTAACCCCACAAGAGTAAATTACACAGACAACTATTATCAATACGGCCCCTCCACAAGGTCAAGCTTAAGAAGCCGTATTTTCGACGTTACAAATGATACATCAAAGAGTGACGGCCATCTTTCAGACTTCTATTTTAACGGAAATTATGTTGGCGGCTATTCCGATGTTACGGCGGATAACTCAAAGGGTATAAACAACAGTGCAAACGCTAACCTTCTTTCCGAAGCCACTTCAATGGTTGACAGCACAGACGGAATCGACTATGCTCTTACTCCCCAGACGGCTTCAGAGGCCTATGACACTGTTTTGGCAGACGTAGGCGCCACGATCCCCAAGAGAGACGCCATTGACGCAAGAATCATAGACGACGTTAAACACTTAACCGGCCGTGTTATAAACAATGCCACAGAGGTAGGCGGCCTTATAGACTTCAGCACAGGTACAACCGAAACAAGAGTGTTTACGGTTGACGCCGACTGGGTAAGCGAAAACGGCCTTTCTGCTTACGCTGAAACAGACATAATCACAGAGGGTGAATATGCAGGCTATTCTCTCATAGAAGCCTATGTAAATGAGTGGACAGACGAACAGTCGGCTCCCACTAACCCCTCAATTACCGTTACATCTCCCACAGTTGCTTCAAATTCCAATTCATCTAACCTTTGGACGGTGGGCTCCGTAAGCGAACCCGTTACATACACAGCCAAAGCCGAAGCCACAGGCGGTGTTTCAGTTACAAAGATGGAGCTTTATGACGGAAACACACTTATAAAGACATATAACGGCGCAAGCTCGATAAACGACAGCTTAACTCTTGCCGAAGGCACACACTACCTTACCTGCCGTGCTTACAACGAAAACGGCGAAAAAACACAGAGTACAGAGGCTATTGTTTACATAAAGGGTACAGAGCCTACGGAAGAACAGCTTGACGGCTTTGAATATACCGAAATAGGCACAACGGCCAAATATACCGGTCAGGGCGGAATCGCCGTTAACGACGACGGCTCATACACACTCTACGGCTCAGGCACAACAGGCTACGCCGGCTCTTCAAGCGTAGGTACTTCAAACTATGCTTATGACGCCTGCTCATACCTTTATAAAAAGATAAGCGGAAATTTCGACATAGTAATAAAGGTAGGCGACATTGAAAAATTCGAAAATCAGGCCGTAAACGGCGTTATGATGAGAGAAACTCTCGACAGGGGCGCCCGTATGGTTATGATAACAGACAGCATGCTTAAATACGGCGAAAACGACAGGCTTATTTACAGAACCGACAAAGACACAAAAGCCACAGTTGAATATTTCAAATCCGCCGACAATGTTACAGTTGAAAACGCTTCAAGCGGCGATAACTATGACGTTGCTCCTTACATGAGAATAGTAAGATACGGCGACGATGTTTATACATATCTTTCACAGACAGGCGAAGACTGGACGGACGACATTCGCCAGTCGTCAAAGGTTACTCTTGACGGCCTTTCGGACACTGTTTACATCGGCTATGCGGCTGACTCGGCAGACCTTGTTTCCGTTATCCCCTACTTTGCATGCTCAGACTTCACTATTGTAAGCCTTGAGTATTATACTCCCGAATATGTTGACCATACAACGTCAAACGGCTTCTCCTACAGTGAATCCTTCCTTATGGACGACAACGTAGGCGGAAACTGGGTTGTTTCCTCAGACGGTACTGTTGACACAACGGCTACGGAGGTTAAATCGGCAGTTGAGGGCAACGACACCCCCAAGCTTTCTCTTAACGACAAGGCTGTTCAGATTGCCGTTCCCGAAGAATATCAGACCGGAAACTACACAATCGACTATGACTTCTTAACAACAAATACCGCTTCGGCAGGCAGATCCTTCCGTTTCTACCTTGACAATACGGTTCATGCCTATAATTCGGCAACAGGCCAGGCCACCGAAATGGGTACAGACGGCGCCTTCCTCCATATTATGGATGTTGCTTCTACTGCATACGCTACAAAGTCAGTTGATGACATTGCCGCAAAGTCAGTAAACGACAATATGGATAAAATTTGGGACGTTGAAGCTAACAAGTGGTATCATATCACAATATCCGGCACAAACGGCGGTTCAACATTAAATATAACTGTTTCTCTTCACGGAACAGACGGTCAGTATAACCCCGACAACCTTTCGGAAGCAATTTACAGCGGCAGCGCTGCTCTTACGGAAGGCAGAGACACAACACTTAAGCAGATTAAGTTTATGCGTACAGCCGCAGGCAATCTGTATTTCGACAATATAGTTTTTGCAAACGGCTCCTCAGAGGAACCCGATGAGTCCGATGAGCCCACAGATCCCGACGAGCCCACGGCAGAGCCTTCAGGTGATGTTGACGGAAACGGTTACTTAACGGCAAACGATTCTGCAGTTGTTCTCTATCACGTTCTTAACAATGAAGCAGAACTCAAGGAAGGCTGGGACTTAAGCCTTGACACAGCCGATATGGACGGCTCAGGCGAGCTTGAGGCTTCAGACGCAGCAATTATATTAAGAAAGGTTTTAAACTCTGCTTATACATACAGCGCAGAGGGCTGATTTTAACCCCAAATAAATTTTAAAAAATATATAAAACAGGGTGTTCGGTTTTTAAAAAAGGCCGGCACCCTGTTTTTTTAATCAAAATAATGGTTTACAGAAGTTTTTTTATTTGGTACAATATAGGAAGAGATATTATACAGAATTACATCAAAGACAGCTTTGTTGATAAAACGGAGGAATGAAAATGAAAATATTTAAGGCCGACACAAAATCGGCGCAGTATCCCATATATATAAACGACAGCTTTGAGGGCCTTGTCAAAGCCTTTGAGGAGGCCGGTCTTTTCGGAAGAAAGGCCGTCATAATCTGCGACACAAACACAAAAAGACTTTATCTTGAGGAGGTTAAGGGGCTTCTTTCGGGCTGTTTTCTTTCTCTTTCTTCAATCTGCTTTGAAGCCGGAGAGGAAAGAAAAAACCTTGACACAATATATGAATTTTATAAGGAAATGACCGAAAAAAAGTTTGACAGAAAGTCCGTTGTCATAGCTGTGGGCGGCGGCGTTGTGGGAGACATGGCCGGGTTCGCAGCGGCTACCAATATGAGGGCCAAAAAATACGTCCAAATCCCCACGA
>JAJQCI010000162.1 GCA_021202835.1 Clostridiales bacterium
AAAATGGCCATTCCCAAATATACAAAAAAGAAAGACGAGTTATTATCCGCCGCCGCTTTAAGAACCTTAAGCGCCTTTTTTCTTTGTTTCTCTTATATTCATAATTTTCTCCCCATGTTTTATAAAACAGAATTATGGAAACGACAAACAATAATTCATCGTTTCCATAACCTTTATTTATTAATCCTCTGTTGTTTCATTTTCACTTGTTTCGTCTGCTTCTTCCGCTTCAGCGTTTTCGGTTATTTCGTCCGTCTCCATGATTTCTTCGGCCTGCGCTTCTATGGCGTCCTCCGAAATTTTGGCTATTGACATAACCCTTACGTCCTCGCCTACATCTATAAGCTTAACTCCCGAGGTATTTCTGTCAAGGGTTGAAATATCCTTAACTCTTATTCTTATAATAACTCCCTCGGAGTTAATAAGCATAAGCTCCTCATTTTCATTTACCATGGAAATACCGGCTATATCGCCTGTTTTAGGAGTAATTCTGTAAGCTTTAAGGCCCATGCCCCCTCTTGACTGACGCTTAAACTTATCGGTAAGGGTAAGCTTTCCGTAGCCCTTTTCGGAAACTATAAGAAGCTTCTTGTCGTCCTCAACGGCTTCCATACCGATAACGATGTCGTCGCCCTTTAAGTTTACAGCCTTAACGCCGCCGGCGCTTCTTCCCATACTGCGGCAGTCGTTTTCGTTAAATCTTATGGCCATGCCGCTCTTTGTTGCGACTATAAGATCTCTGTTTCCGTCTGTCTTAATAACGGTCATAAGTCTGTCGTTTTCTCTTAAGCCTACGGCAATCAGGCCGCCTTTTCTGATATTCTTAAAGGCTTCGGCTTTAACTCTCTTAATGATGCCCTTTTTGGTTATCATAGTGAAGTAGCTGTTTTCATCTATATCCTTTACAGTAAGAATAGCCGTTACCTTTTCGTCACTGCCTAAGGGAATCATATTTACAATAGGCGTTCCCTTGGCGTTTCTGCCTGCTTCGGGAATTTCATAGGTTTTAAGCTTGTAAACCCTGCCTTCGTTTGTAAAGAAAAGTATGGTGGTATGGTTTGAAGCAAGGAACATGCCTCTTACGACGTCGTCCTCCCTCGTCTGCATGCCTATTATTCCCTTTCCTCCCCTGTTTTGACTCTTATATGTGGATAAAGGACATCTCTTTGCATAATTGAAATAAGTCATTGTTATAACGCTCATTTCATCATGAATCAGGTCTTCAATGTCAATTTCGCCGGGGTCGTCGATTATCTTCGTTCTTCTTTCGTCGCCGAATTTTTCTTTAACCTCTGCGAATTCCTTTTTAAGAAGACTTAAAAGAACCTTCTTGTCGGCCAAAATCTCTCTTAATTCGCTGATACGAATCTGAAGCTTGTTGAGCTCGTCAAGAATTTTTTCTCTTTCCAAACCTCTGAGGCTCCTGAGACGCATTTCAACAATTGCCTTAACCTGTTCCTCCGAAAAGCCGAAAGTCGTCATAAGTCTTGTTCTTTCTTCATCAACACTCTTTGAGGTTCTTATAATGTTTATAACCTCGTCGATGTTGTCAATTGCCTTTAAATAGCCCTCTAAAATATGGGCTCTCTTTTCGGCCTTTGCAAGGTCACGCTTTGTTCTTCTTGTTACGAAATCCTCCTGGAAGTCAAGGTAATAGTTAAGAATTTCCTTAATATTAAGGGTTTTGGGCTCACCGTCAACTATAGCAAGGAAGTTTATTGAATAAGCCTCCTGAAGCTGGGAATATTTATAGAGTCTGTTTAAAATAACGTTTGCGTTGGCGTCTCTCTTACAGTCTATAACTATTTTGATGCCGTCTTCTCTGCCCGAGGCGTCGTTTAAGTCGGCTATGCCTTCTATTTTCTTTTCCTTAACAAGGTCGGCTATTTTTTCAATCATTTTAGCCTTGTTAACCTGATAGGGAATTTCGGTAACGACTATTCTCTGTCTGCCGCTGGGAAGAGTTTCTATTTCGGCATTAGACCTCATCTGTATTTTGCCCCTGCCGGTTAAATAAGCCTGTTTTATGCCGTTTCGGCCTAAAATGGAAGCTCCCGTAGGAAAGTCGGGGCCCTTTATGACAGACATAATTTCTTTTATGTCTGTGTCTCTGTCTTCTATTCTGTTGTCTATAATAAGGTCAAGGCCGTCTATAACCTCGCTTAAATTGTGAGGAGGTATGTTTGTGGCCATACCTACGGCTATACCCGATGAGCCGTTTATCAAAAGATTGGGAAATCTCGAGGGAAGAACTGAAGGTTCTCTCAACTCACCGTCATAGTTATCCACAAAATCAACGGTTTCTTCGTCCATATCCTCAAGCATCTCAAGGGCGATTTTTGAAAGCCTTGCTTCCGTATATCTCATTGCCGCCGCCTGATAGCCGTCTATGTTTCCGAAGTTGCCGTGGCCGTCTATGAGGGGATATCTCATAGAGAAATTCTGGCCCATTCTTACCAAGGCATCATATATAGCCGCATCGCCGTGGGGGTGATATTTACCCATTGTATCACCGACGATACGGGCGGATTTTTTATGGGCCGAATTGGGGCCCATGTTAAGCTCGTTCATAGAGTGGAGAATACGTCTGTGAACAGGCTTTAAACCGTCTCTTACGTCGGGTAAGGCTCTTGAAACTATAACGCTCATTGCATAGTCTATATATGATGTTTTCATTTTGCTTACAATTTCAACATCCAATATTTTGTCTGTATTGTTATTTATGTTATCATCCATATATCCACCTGCTTAAATATCCAAATTAGTTACAAATTTAGCATATTCTCTTATAAATTCTTTTCTGGGTTCCACATTATCGCCCATAAGCTTTGAGAAAATTTCGTCGGCTCTTCTGGCGTCTTCCATATTTACTCTTATAAGAGTTCTCTTTTCCGGGTCCATAGTTGTCTCCCAAAGCTGTTCAGGGTCCATTTCGCCTAAGCCCTTATATCTCTGTATGGGCTTCATGCCTTTAGTGTCCATATTTTTGAGAATATCGTCTCTTTCTTCGTCACTGTAGGCATAAATTTTGTTGTTTCCCTTTTCTATTTTATAAAGAGGGGGTTTGGCAAGATAAACATAGCCTCCCTCTATAAGGGGACGCATAAAACGGAATATAAATGTCAAAAGAAGGGTTGTAATATGGGCGCCGTCAACGTCGGCATCGGTCATAATAATTATTTTATGATAGCGAAGCTTCGTAATGTCGAATTCATCGTGAATACCCGTACCGAAGGCTGTTATCATAGACTTTATTTCTTCATTGCCCAAAACTCTGTCAAGCCTTGCCTTTTCAACATTTAAAATTTTACCTCTCAAGGGCAGAATAGCCTGCGTCTTGCTTGTTCTGGCGTCAACCGCCGAGCCGCCGGCGGAGTTTCCCTCGACTATATATATTTCACATTTTTCGGGATCCTTTTCGGAGCAGTCGGAAAGCTTTCCCGGAAGTCTTGTTGTTTCCAGAACGGATTTTCTCCTTACAAGCTCTCTTGCCTTTTTAGCCGCATCTCTTGCATGAGAAGCAAGAGTAGCCTTATCGAAAATTGCCTTGGCAACAGCGGGATTTTCTTCGAGGAAATATGTCAGCTTCTCCGAAAGAACACTGTCAACGGCGTTTTTAGCCTCGGAAGTACCCAGCTTTTCCTTTGTCTGGCCTTCAAACTGGGGGTCGCCTATTTTAACGGATATAACGGAAACAAGGCCCTCTCTTATATCCTCACCCATAAGATTTTTGTCGTTGTCCTTTAAAAGGCCGAACCTTCTGCAGTAATCGTTTACAGTCTTTGTAAGGCCCGTTCTGAAGCCGGCTACGTGGGTTCCTCCGTCTACGGTGTTTATGTTGTTAACATAGGAATAATTGCTTTCAACATAGCCGTCGTTATGCTGAAAGGCCGCTTCCACCATAATGTCGTCTTTTACTCCCTCGCAGTAAAAAATATCTTCGTATACAGGGGTTTTGTTTTCGTTTATATGCTGAACGAATTCCTTTATTCCCCCTTCATAACAGAAAATATCCTGTCTTTCCTCTTCTTCTCTTTTATCTGTAAATATAATTCTTAAGCCCTTTGTCAAAAAGGCCGTTTCCTGAAAATGCTCTCTTAATATTTCATAGTCAAAATATGTTTCTTCGAAAATGGTATCATCGGGCAAAAACGTTATCTCCGAACCGGTTAAAGAGGGGTCACACTCTCCTATAACGGTCAGCTTGTCTACGGCGTCGCCTTTTTTATAATCCTGTGAATAAATTTTGCCCTCGTGGTATATCTTAACATTGAGATTATTTGAAAGAGCATTTACAACAGAGGCGCCTACGCCGTGGAGCCCTCCCGAAACCTTATAACCGCCTCCGCCGAATTTTCCGCCGGCGTGCAAAATCGTAAAAACTACCTCTACAGCCGGAATTCCCGCTGTAGGGTGAATTCCTACGGGAATACCTCTTCCGTCGTCTTTAACAGTTACGGAATTATCATCGTTAAGAGTAATTTCTATATTTTTACAATAGCCGGCAAGAGCCTCGTCAACAGAGTTATCCACAATTTCATACACAAGGTGGTGAAGCCCTCTTATAGAGGTGGAACCTATATACATACCCGGTCTTTTTCTGACCGCTTCAAGCCCCTCCAGTATTTGTATTTGATTTTCATCATAGCTGTTATTGTTTAATTCATTACTCATATTAAAGTCCTTCCCGAGTAAACGAACCCTCTTCGTTTCTCCTTAATAA
>JAJQCI010000237.1 GCA_021202835.1 Clostridiales bacterium
CTGATGGGAGTTTTTACCTTAGGCTGTTTCGGAGAGGATTATAGAATAAAGGTTGTCTGTGACGGAACAGAGATTGAATTTGACGTCGAGCCGGATATTAAAGACGGCGTAACATATGTGCCCATAAGGCCGGTTTTAGAAGCTTTTACACGTGACGAGGTTGATTATAAAACAGGCAGAAGCGGAAGAATTCTGACGGCGTATACTGACGAGGGAAAATTTTCTCTTGATGTAGACAAAGGAAATTATATGTTTTTGGATTATTATTCCAACTACAACAAAATAGGTGTTTTAAACCATAAGCCCTATATAAAAGACAGCCGAACCATGCTTCCTGTGAGAGAAATAATAGAAATTTTAAACGGAAATGTTGAATATGACGGTGAAGAGGGGCTTATATCCATACATTCCCGGCTTTACGAAAGCTTTATAGACTATGAGGGGCTTCCTTATCCCATAGTTCTTATGAATACGGGGTATAATGTTGAAATTTCGTCGGCCCTGACCTCCGATGAGGGTTTTGAATATTATAAGGAGCTTGCAGAGAAAATTCTTGCTTATGAAGCTGATTCAGACTTTTCAGAGGAGCATTATGACTGGTTAAAGGAATTTTGTTATTATGAAATGCGCTGTCTTCAGCAGTACTGCATAAGTGAGGACTATGAGAAATATGAAGAATATCTTCCCGAGCTTATAAATACATATTTTACAAAGGATTTTTCCGATTATATAGTTATAGACAGCAGTCTTACCACGGGGGAAAGTCTCGGAAATATGTTTGAATTTTTATGCGGCGGAGACAGCGGGACGATTTCTTCAAACAGTCTCTGTGAGCCTTATGTCAGATATATTCTTTCATATATAGACACATATTATCTTAAATATTATGAAGATATGACCCTTGGCGAATATATTTCAGAAGAGCTTAACGGCTACAGCCTTTTGCTTTACTGCTGGCCCTACAGTTCAAATACTTATGTAAGGCTTTCGGGAATTGTCTGCAGTCATATTGAGCTTTATTTGGAAAGATTTTACAGATATAACCCTGAGTTTGCTGCGGCCTATCTTAATTTAATAGCCGAATATTCGCCGGAGGCGGACGGGTCGGCTTCAGACGATGAATATCTCAAGGAAATATATAAAAAATATTTAGGCGACGACTGGATTTATTATTATTACGGTTCTGATGTTGTTCAGGCTGCTTTCATACAGTAGGGGAGTGTGGAATATATGAAAAGATTTATAGGCTTTGGCTTGGGTGTTATGCTTTCGGCCGGGGTTTGCGTGCCGGCTTACTGCTTTGAAAGCCTGCCGGAGGTTTATGTTGACTGTGAAGAGATAGAATTTCCCGTTGAGCCTGAAATAAAAGACGGTGAGGTTTATGTTCCTATAAGAACTGTTTTGGAGGCTTATTTAAACAGAGATATAAGCTTTAAATCTACCGCTCAGGGGAAAATTCTCATAGTCGAAACTCCCGACGGAAGGTTCAGCCTTAATATTGACAACGGGGCCTATTCCTACGTTATAGACAATCAGGCCTACGGCGTTGTTTCTCTCTATGACAACACAGGCGAAGACAAAATGGGAATTTTAAGCAGTCTGCCATACATAAAAGACGGCTATACAATGGTGCCCGTTAAGGAAATTATAGAAATTTTGGACGGAACCGTTTATTATGACGAAAACAGGATAAGTATTATTTCGGACGTTTATACTCAAAATGTGGAATATGCCGGAGAGCCTTTTCCCGTTGTGTTTGTTTTTTCCGATATGGATGTTTACCAGTCGGAAAAGCTGGCAGACACCGAAGGATATGAAGAGCTTGCGGCGCTTTGCAGAGACTATTTCGGAGAAGACCCCGACTACAGCCGTTATGACGAAGACGCCGGAGAATATGACTCAGAGAATTTCGGCGATTTTTATGAATATTTCGGTTATGACAGCTTTGAAGACGATGATCTGGGTGAAGTAGTTGCCGCTATTTTTGAAGGGCTTTATGAAAATAAAGACAACAGCCTTATAAGGGGCGCACTGAAAGACTTTCTCACGGCGGATTATTCAGATATTTTGACAGCAGACGACGGGCTTACGATGGAAGAAAGCCTTGACAACTGTGTGGTATATATGTATGAAGCTTTTTTAGACAGTGATTATCAGGGCGTTATATATGTAAACAGCGAATATGAAAAACTGGCGAGATATGTTATAGGTGCAGTGGATTTTTTCAGGCTTATGACGGATATTATGTACAGCTATGACTATACCGAAGAGGAATATAACGATTTTATGGAAAATTCCTATTATTTTTATCTCATAGATGCTTACATTTACGAGATATACGGCGAAGATGTTACCGATTATCTTGAAATGGGAATGGAAGATTTTTATTTGGAATATGCACAGTAAAAAACACACAGGGGCGGAGCACAGAGCTTCGCCCCTTTTGAGTTATGATTTTTTTATTTTTTTAAAGTAGGCTGTGACTTCCTTTTCGAAGCCGTTTTCGGTAGGCTCATAATAAACCCTGTCTTTCAGCTCATCGGGGAGATATTGCTGTTCTACATAGTGGTTTTCGAAATCATGGGCATATTTATAGCCTATGCCGTTTCCCAGATTTTCGTGGCCCTTATAGTGGGCGTCTTTAAGATAGGGGGGAATTGTGGCGATTTTAACCTCTTCAACGTCCTTTAAGGCTCTTTCAACGGCAAGGTATGAAGCGTTTGACTTAGGGGCCGAAGCAACATAGCATACTGCCTCGCTTAATATTATTCTGCCTTCCGGCATTCCTATGAAATCAACGGCCTGAGCCGCTGCAGCGGCAACCTGCAGGGCCCTCGGGTCGGCCATGCCTACGTCCTCTGCGGCGCATATTACAACCCTTCGGGCTATAAACTTAGGGTCCTCTCCTGCCGCCAGCATTCTGGCAAGGTAGTAAACAGCCGCCTGTGGGTCTGAGCCTCTCATACTTTTTATATAGGCGGAAATAGTGTGAGAGTGATTGTCTCCCGATTTGTCATAGTTTAAAGCACGCCTTTGAATACACTGTTCGGCGGTTTTAAGGTCGATTATAATTTTACCGTTTTTTGAGGGCTTTGTGGTCAAAACACCCAGCTCAAGGGCGTTAAGAGCAATTCTGGCGTCGCCGTCGGCCATATCCGCAAGAAATGAGAGGGCGTCTTCGGTGATTTCGGCTTTATACATACCAAGACCCTTTTCCCTGTCGGCTGCGGCACGGCGCAAAATCTGCTTTATGTTGTCATTTGTCAGGCGTTTAAGGCTGAAAATTATGCTTCTGGAAAGGAGGGCACGGTTTACCTCAAAATAGGGGTTTTCGGTTGTTGCTCCCACAAGAATGACAATACCGTCTTCAACATAGGGCAAAAGGGTGTCCTGCTGGGTTTTGTTGAAACGGTGAATCTCGTCTATAAAAAGTATCGTTTTTCTGCCGTCAAAGCCTAAATTTCTCTTTGCCTCTTCAACAACCTCTTTTATATCCTTTATGCCTGAGGTTGTGGCGTTAAGCTGTTTAAAGTGGCCCTTAGTTCTGTTGGCTATAATTTTGGCAAGGGTTGTTTTGCCTGTTCCCGGAGGGCCGTAGAATATAACCGAGGTAAGCTTGTCGGCCTCTATTGCCCTGTAAAGCAGCTTGTCCTTGCCTACGATTTCCTCCTGCCCCACAAATTCGTCAAGGTCGGAAGGGCGAAGCCTTGCCGCCAGGGGAGAGTCTTTTTTTATGTTTTTTTCTGCCTGATATTCAAATAAATCCATTTTTATCTCCTTAAATCTATCTTAACTCTGTCTTCTATTTTCATCTCTTCCGGGCTTACAAAACAGTCATAGGCTAAAATTTCAACACCCCTTCGGTCTGCGTTTATAAGCTCCTCGGAAAAAAGCCTGTCGTTTTCGAAGTTCGGCTTAAAATATTTAACATCTTTCATCTGTATAACAAAAAACACATAGGCAAGAAAGCCTTCGCCTGCGGCCTTGATAAGCTCCTTAAGGTGCTTCCGGCCTCTTTCCGTAGGGGCATCGGGAAATGAAACAACCCCCTCATTTTCAAGAGTAACCCCCTTGACCTCTATAAAGCCTTTTTTCTCTCCCTTCTCAAAATAAAAATCAAAGCGTGAGCCTCCGTAGGTAAACTCCGGCTTTACAAAATCGGGCTTTATAAAGCTGCCTGAGTTAAGCCACTCTGAAACGGCGGCGTTGGGCGCCTGCGAATCCATATTTATAAGCCTGCCGCCTTTGTTTACAGAAATCAGGTCGAACCGTGTTTTTCGGTTTGGGTTTTGGCTCTCCTGCAGATAAACCTCGGCCCCTTTAACGAGAAGCTCACGGCAGCGGCCCGTGTTTTTAACGTGAACTCTTTCTTTTTTGCCCTCAATTAAAACCTCGGCAATAAATCTGTTGGGGCGTTCCAAAAATATTGCCTTTTTAATATTTTCATATCTCATAAGCCTAATTATAACACACAGTTTTAAAAAAGTCTTGTATATTTTACAAAAATAATATATGATAGTAGGAGAACAGAAAAGTGCGGTTTTTATTGTGAAAAGAGGTAATTGCTATGTATGAATCCCTTTCGGGCCTTTATGACATTTATATGGAAGAGGTGCCCTATGAAAAGTGGCTTGAGAATATAAAATATTTTTTGGGGAAATATGGCGTGAATGGAAAGACGCTTCTCGAT
>JAJQCI010000025.1 GCA_021202835.1 Clostridiales bacterium
ACATTTTTAAAAAATTTTATGGGGGAGATTAAATGATTAACTTAAATAATTATTTGGCAAAAGAAAACAAGACTATAGCGGAACACAATGAAGATTTAATGAATTGTATGAATGTTTTGACTGAGTTTGGCTATTTAAAAGATGATCATACAATGCAGCTTTTGAACAAAGCAATATATTATCATGATTTCGGAAAGGTTCAGCAGGGTTTTCAAGACAGGATAAAGTCTGAGAAACGAAAAAGATATGACCCCGAAAAGGAAATTTTCCACAATCTTCTTTCTGTGTATTTTATCGACAGGGAAAATTTTGAAAATGATGAGGATTATTTTGCTGTTTGTTTCGCTGTTCTTAATCATCATGATTATTGTGGTGTCTGTGATGAAATAAACAGCAATGAAAGAGAATATACAAGATTTTTAAAGCCCTTTGAAGATGAAGTTAAGAAAAAGAGAATAAGGCGGTTTAATGGACAAATACAGGATATGGGAGAAGAAAATGAAACAATATTGGTAAAAGGTCTTTTAAACAAGTGTGACTACAGCGCCAGCGGCGGCTACAAAATAGAGTACAAAAATGATTTTATAACAAAAGGGCTTAATAACCTTTTGAAAAGATGGCAGATGAAAACGCCCTCTTCCGACTGGAATGCTTTGCAGCGTTTCTGCAAGGCAAACAGCGACAAAAATATTATTGCCGTTGCTCAGACAGGAATGGGCAAAACCGAAGCCGGACTTCACTGGATTGGGGACAATAAGGGCTTTTTTATACTGCCCTTGAAGACGGCCATTAACGCTATGTATAATCGATTTAAAAACGATATTGCCGAAGAGGAAACCGAGGAAAGGGTTTCACTTTTGTACGGAGATTCTTTGAGTTATTACATTAATGAAAATAACAAAAACAAAGCTGAACTTGATGTTGAAGAGTACAACAAAAGAGGTAAAAATTTAACTCTGCCTCTTACGGTTTCAACTCCGGATCAAATTTTCAACTTCGTTTTTAAATATAACGGCTATGAACTTAAGCTGGCAACTCTGTCATATTCAAAGGTAGTTATAGACGAAATTCAGATGTACAGCCCCGATACACTTGCTTATTTAATTTCAGGTTTGGAAAGAATTCACGATATGGGCGGAAAAATAGCCGTTGTTACCGCCACTCTTACGCCCTTTATAAAGGATAAGCTGAAATTTTTAAATGCCGAATACGGTGAATTTACAGATGACAGCATTCGTCACAATATGTTGTGCCTTGATAAAAAGCTGAATGCAGACGATATTTTGGAACGATATAATGAAGGCGGCGAATGCAATAAAATACTTGTCGTCTGTAACACTGTCAAAAAAGCTCAGTGGCTTTATGATGAGCTTTCGGAAATGATAGACAACAAAGATAATCTGCATATTTTCCATGCCCGTTTTGTAAAAAATGACAGACGAAGCCTTGAAAATGAAATAATGGATTTCGGCAAAACAGACCATATTGACAAGGGCATTTGGATTTCAACCTCTGTTGTAGAAGCCAGCCTTGACATAGACTTTGACTGCCTTTTTACTGAGCTTTATGAGCTTACTTCTCTTTTCCAGAGAATGGGAAGGTGCAACAGAAGAGGAGCAAAGCCTGTTTCCGATACAAACTGTTATGTTTATTCGGAGCTTGACAAGGTTTATTCCGAAATTGAGGAACTTTACAATTTGTCACGAAAAGCAATAACAGGTTGGAACGGTCCTGTTTCCGAAAAGGATAAAATCAATCTCATAAATGAAGCATTTACAACAGAAAACCTTAAAAACAGCAGCTATGCCGAAAAATTTAAAAAGCATTATGAATTTATTAAAAATTTGCCTTTATATGAGCTTGATAAAAAGGCGGCAAATTTTCGTGAAATTGCAAACAAAGACATTATTCCTTATCCTGTTTACGAAGAAAATAAGTTGGAAATAGATGAGCTTCAAAGACGACTTGCAGACAAAACTCTTACTTACACAGAAAAAGTCGAAATTAGAGATAAAATAATGGGCTATACTGTGTCTGTTTCCGAATGGGTTTTGAAGGACTATAAAAAAGCCGAATCAAAAGGCAAGGCTTTGAAAATTGAACCCGTTAAAATAGGTGAGAAATTGTTTATGGATGTGATTGAGTGTCGTTATGACGAAAGAGGGTTTGCTCCCGTAAATTTTGACACGGTTATAAGAGAGCCGGATTTTTTGTAAGGTGGTCATATGAAAGAGATAACAGGTTTAATGGTGTATTATTATGCAGTGTGCAAAAGAAAGCTTTGGTATTTTTACAACAGTATCGATATGGAACAAAACAGCGGTAATGTCTATATAGGAAAGCTTCTTGACGAAAATACATATAAAAGGGAAGAAAAACATATTAATATAGACAATGTAATAAATGTAGACTTCATAAAGAAGCAGGGCATTATCCACGAGGTCAAAAAAAGCAGGAAAATTGAAGAAGCGAGTATTTTACAGGTGAAATATTACCTATATTATTTAAAACAGCGAGGCGTAGATGGAATAACGGGAAAAATAGACTATCCGCTTTTAAAAGAAAGTGTAGAGGTTATTTTAACAAAAGAGGACGAAGCTGAAATTGAGAATATACTTTCCGAAATAAGAAAAATAACCTCCGAAGACAAGCCCCCTGTTTATAAAGGTAAGAGAATTTGCCGTTCCTGCGCATATTTTGATCTTTGCGGTATATAAGGAGGTAAAATGGACAGAAGCTATTACATATTTAACGACGGAAAGCTTTTAAGAAGGGACAACACAATAACCTTTGAAAAAGCAGACGGAACAAAAAGAGACTTGCCTATAGAAAATGTGCGTGATTTCTATATTATGTCGGAAATGAGTTTTAACACAAGCCTTATTAATCTTTTTTCAAAGTACGGAATTATAGCCCATTTCTTTAATTATTACAGCTTTTACACAGGCTCCTTTTATCCCAGAGAGGAGCTTGTTTCGGGAAAGCTTCTCATAAATCAGGCCGAGCACTATTCAGACAGCAAAAAACGTATGGTTCTTGCCAAAGAATTTGTAAAAACAGCCGGCAGCAGCATCTATCGAAATTTAAGATATTACAATGGCAGAGGCAAAGACGTAAGCAGGCAGATGATTGAAATCGAAGCTCTTATAAAACAGGCCGACACAGCCGAAAACGTACAGGAGCTTATGGGTTATGAGGGAAATATACATAAGCATTATTACAGTGCATGGAACACAATTATTGACAGAGAAATTAATTTCACCAAACGTGTAAAAAGGCCTCCCGATAATATGATAAATACTCTCATCTCCTTTGTCAATACATTGATATACACAAAGGTTTTGGGTGAAATCTACAAAACACAGCTTAACCCCACAATCAGCTATCTTCACCAGCCGGGAACAAGACGCTTTTCTCTCTGCCTTGATATAGCCGAGGTTTTTAAGCCCCTTATAGGCGACAGACTTATTTTTTCGCTGCTTAATAAAAATCAAATAACCGAAAAAAGCTTTACCGAACACTTGGGTTATTTGCACCTCAAAAAAGAAGCCTCCCAAACAATTTTAAGAGAGCTTGACCTAAAGCTCCAAACCACAATAAAACACAAAACCCTGAATAAAACCGTGTCTTATCAGCACTTAATGCGGCTGGAATGTTATAAGCTGATTAAACATCTGATAGGCGAAAAAGAATATGAGGGCTTTAGAATTTGGTGGTAAGGGCTAAACAGATTTAACAGTCAACAAAACATCACTTTATAAAAACAGAAAAAGGTTGGTGATAAAATGTACATTATTTTGGTTTACGATATAAAAACCGACGACAAAGGCATAAAAATACTTTCAAAAACATTTAAAACCTGCAAAAAATATCTTAACCATATACAAAACTCAGTTTTCGAGGGAGAACTTTCAGAAGGACAGCTTTTAAAGCTGAAACTGGAACTGAATCAAATAATCAGACAAACCGAAGACTCGGTAATAGTCTTTTCCGGCAGAAACAAAAAATGGCTCAATAAAGATTTTTGGGGCAAAACCGAAGACAATACAGACAGCTTCTTGTAAAAGACATCTAAAAGATACAGAAAGCCCAAAATATGTAAAACAATGACAAATTTATTTTGATTTCCATAATAATAAAAATGGTATAAAACCTGCTGTCGACCCTCTTTAGCGCAATAACCCCCATACATCGACAAGCCGGCTTTTTCCGCTGAATCCTGCCGCTAAAATATTTTTGCAACATTAAGCTTGCAAAAACCCAACTCTTGTAATATAATAAAAACAGAGCGACAATTATACTAAAAAATAACCAAATAAAATCGCCCACACCAAAATCCCTGTCTTATTAGTGCCAAAGTGGAATTTAAATTATGATGCAGACGAAAGCACAGTTTCGGGATATTTAGTCTTATTAGTGCCAAAGTGGAATTTAAATGGATGTAACAAGTGGATCTATGACATTTGCAGGGAGTCTCATTAGTGCCAAAGTGAAATTTGAAGAGTTGAAAATTTGATATATGTTTTATTTGTGCAGGTTGAAAGGCAAGCAACGGCAAAATATTTTATGATAAAAGCTATAATATTTTCATAATATAGTAAAAAACGGGTGGTTTATAATGATAAATAAAATAAATAAATTTGTAGGTAAATCAAGAAAAAGCTCGGCGAT
>JAJQCI010000139.1 GCA_021202835.1 Clostridiales bacterium
TATATTATATGTATTATATACATCATAGGATAAAAATTATATTATTGCAATTTGGTTCTGTGTATGCTATAATGCAATAGGTATATATCATAAATTCCGGTTGTAGTTATGAAAGCTCCTAAAAATAGCCCTCTCCCGATAAGCCTTTATATTTGGAGAGGGTTATTTTTTTGCTTGCACTTGGGTTTTATGTATGTTATAATAATCTAACAGTGTATTTAGGCGTTTTTTTCTGTTGTTCTATTCCTGTGATTGAAAGCTCCGGCATAATCCGGGGCTTTTATTATGCCCTTTTATATGCCGGCATACCTCCGGCGGTTCACCCAGAGGCTTTTAATTTGCTTTTTCCGTCCTACTTTTGTCTAACTCTAAAAACGCTTTTTTGTACAACTTTTGTTATACCTTTGTTACACCCTAAATACCCATTTTGGGTACACTATTAGTACACCTTTGGTACACCCTAAAACCGTTACTTTTCCGTAACTCATTTACTACCGAAAACAGTAAAAAAATACTGCTTTTTCTGCTTCGGAAATTCACTTTAAAGAGGGTTTCCGCTTCGGAAATCCCCGAAAACTCTTTTATAAATGCGTTTTTCCTCCCTAAATACCTTGTTAAGTGGGTTTCTTCCTCCCGAAATGCACTTAAAAGGGGGTTTTCTCTCCGAAAAAGGGAGGGAAAGACATTATATATAATCTATGTTTAGTTTAGTTATGTTATGTTATGTTATGTTCAGGTTCCAACTTGGTTCCAGTTTGGTTCCAACTTGGTTCCAGACGGTTTCCGACTGTGAATTTTTGCCTAATTTCCAACAAAAATAAAGCCTCTCCCAAATGCTTTATACAATCGGGAGAGGCTTTATTTTATGCGGTCAATCTGTTTTGCTCTAACAATAATCGGTCTTTGTATTGTTTCAAATATTCTTTGCGGTCGTTGTAATCGGAAAAGAGTCTTAAAAGTGTTACATCTGCTTTTTGCAGTTCATTTAACAAATATAATTGTTCTTCGGTTAAGTAGGGGCGTATCGTTTCCCCTTTCGGGATTCCGTTCAATTCCCTGTATTTCTTTGCTGTCATTCCTAAAGCAACTTTGTTTACAAGGTTACATTCGTTGGAATAGTGGTAGGGCTGCGGATTCTCATATAAAAGTTTTATGTTATCTGTAAGCAACGGAAAATCCGCCTTTGCCTCCGATAATGCTTTTATATGGCTTTCCATTTCGTTAAACCGTTTTATATACAGTTCCTTGAATCTGTTAGCCTTTGCCCCGGTATAACTCATAACAAGCATTGTAAAGCCGTCCCTTGTCATTGCATAGGCTTTTTGCTTTCTGTTCCAACCGTCAACGTATGAGGTCGGCTCAAAATTGAGCCGATTAAATTCTTCACTTAATCCGGATTCGGGGTCAATAAGGTTTTCAATATCCCTTAAAACGTTTTTGTGTTCCTTTTCAAAAAACTTTGCTACAAACAGGCTGTCGGCTCTTGCTGTTTCTTTTCCGTCTGCGAATACGCCGTATTCGTCTTTTTTAATTAACTCTTTCATTGCGGCATTTTCCTTTCTGTGGTAATCTATTTATAAGCTCTCTGATATTGTCAAAAGCCTGTCAACAGCTTTAACAATTGTGTTTTCAAAGTCTTTGCAATTAGACGAAATATGCAAGGTTCTGCATATAGGCTGTTTTTTCGGCGGCCATTTCGCTATAAACCAAAGAATAATAAAATTATGCAGCTTCTTTGATTTGTCGGTATCAATACAAGCACGCCTGCGGCTTTCCTCGATTAAGCGGTTTATATAAAGCCTCTCCGGGTCCTGCGGCTGTAATTCTCTGTAACTCTCTAATAATCCCCTTAATTCTTCCGCTGTCATACCACTAACAACCCCCTTGAATATTCGTCAATGTTCATTCCGGCAAACAAGGCCGCTGTTTCCTCTCTTATCGTTTCGGCTTTTTTTGCTTTTTGTGCTGCTTTTTGTGCTTTTATTTCTGCGTTTTCTTTCATTTCGGCATTTAACAGTTTATATGCCCTCTCCATACCGTCAGCCGGTAAAAATTCCGCTAATATACGGGAGTATTTACAACGCCTTAACTCTGCCAGGGCGTTATTTAGTGCACAATGTACCGCTTGTTTTGATATTCCCAGTTTAACGCCTATTTCACTAAACGGCATATTTCCGAAATAATACCGGGTTATGATAAATTGCCGGGGCTTGCTTAACCCCTTTATGCTTTTATATAAATACGTCCTTAATTCATTTAACCACACTTGGTCAACAACAGATTTTTCAAGGTTATAACCACTTGATAACATTTCCACAAGGGGTCTGTCGTCGCTTTCTTCCCCTGTGGTACCTATGTATATGCTAAATGTTTTGGCTGCTTGTATAGCTGTCAGCGTATTATTAACCTTTTCTTCAGATAAACCCAAAGACTGTAAAGCCTCTCTGTGGGTTATATTGCTTCCTTCTTCTGCTTCTATCTCGGTTTTTATTTTAAGGCTGTTTCTTATTCTTGCCTGCATACATACGGGTATTCGGATAGAATTAGAGTTATTATTATAATACCGGTATATTTCAGCCCTTATATAATAGGCCGCATAGGTAGAAAAGGTAATTTCCTTTGAGGCGTCAAAAGTATATGCAGCTTTGTAAAACCCAATATAAGATTGCTGTTTCATATCCTCAAAGCCGCTTTCTTCCTTGTTCAAGCCTGTAAACTTATGTATAAAATAATCAATAAGTTTTTCGTTTTGTTCCCATAATTCGGACAATACCGCCTTTGCCTGCGGTGTGTCTTTTTCTATCGCCTGCAACTGCTTTACAAGTTTATCGTTGGTGTTTGCTGTCATTGTCCCATACCTCCGCAATACAATATTTGCGAATTAGGCGTTTTTCTGCTTTCCCCGGGTTTGTTCTCTGTATAAGAGTATGGAGAGGCTTTTTATTTTCCTCTCCATACTTTGTCAATTATAACGGTGTATTTCCTGTAAATGTATTTAAAATGCCTCTTACACGGCTGTAATCGCTTTTTTCAACGCTCAATTTGTTTGTGTCCATTCCGACGGTTAAAATCGGTGAAAAATAGGACGGTGTTAATCCCTCGGCGGTTTCCTTTTGCTTTATTGCATTTCTTACGCCTGTAAGCGTATCATACATCTTTAAGAAGTCGCTGCAAGCCGCCTTGTATTCTGTTGCTAATGTTTCAAGTCTCAAAAGCGAATTGTCAAAATCGGGCTTAACCTTTTCACAAATGCCCTTCCACTCTTCCAGAGCGTCGGAATTTGTAAAGGCTTCTAAGCCTTTAACTCTCTTTGACATATCACGCAAATAAACAAGCCTCTTTTCAAGGTCTGCTTTTTCTCCGGAAAGTTCGACAGTCTTTTCCGTATCGGCTTCAACCGCCGCAAGCTGTAACCCTCTGTTTACTGTTATAAGGCGGTTTTCGGCGGCCTTTATTTCCCCTGTGACTTTCTGCACCTTTGCCGCTTTTGCACTGTAATATTTGTCAAATACCCGTAACAGCTCTGCTTTGTCTGTAGGCTCCGGCGGTCTGTATTCAACCGCCTGTTTTGCCTCTTTCAGTGCCTTTATTTGCTCTGTTATTCGCCTCTCCTGTTTTTCCGCAAGAACAAGGGCGGCTGAATCTTCGGCGGCTTTCTGCTTTTCCGCCTGCACTTGTTTTAACTCTTCCTGTTTTCCTTTTATGGCTCTCTCTAACTTTGTTATTTTTGTTTTGTCTATCATTTGTTTAACCCTCCCGGTTTAAAATAATCCTCTCTGCTGCCAAATAGCCATTTAAAAAACTTTCGTCAGCTCTGCACCTTGTCACTTCGGCGGCGGCTCTTAAAATCTTATCTGCTTCGGTTTCGTCTGTAACCGCTGAATAAAGCAAATTGCAAAAATTCTCGGTCAGCTTCTTTCTGTTTAACAACTCAACCTTTCTTTCGCTGTCATATAATTTTAAGATGTCTAAATAGTGGTTTACTTTTGTTTCATCTGTTGTTTTTGTTTCGTTCATAGTGTTTAACCCCTTTTTCTGTTATCCCTCTTCGGGCTCTCCGAAAATTTTTTTATATACCTCTTCCTCTACGCCCTCCGGGTTTTCGTCCATAAACTTTTTTGCCGTTTCTCTGTCGATTAATTCAAAGTCAGAATATTCTGTTTTGCCCGAAATATCCGATTCCTCAACAGTGAAAAAAGCACCTTTAGGGCTGACATATAAGGCTTTTGAAGGAAATCCCTCTAAGTTACATTTACATAACAAGTCTGAATTGCCGGGGCTGTACCTTTTGCCTCCGAATATAAAAACGCCGTTCATTTGTCTTTAATACCTCCTAAAATATTATATATACCCAATCGGGAGAGGCTAACAGCTATAAATAGAGCTGTCAACGCCTGCTTATTGTCCCAAAGTGGGTCTTTAAAGTGCAAAAAATATTATGCTTTTTTGTTATATCTTCCGTTTGAATCTGTTTCCAGATGTTTATATTCTTCGTTGTAAACTGTAGGGTGGTATCTGTCATTTTTCAAGGTGTTATTTAACTTCCAGTCCCTTATAACCAAAACCCCGGAATCGAATATAATTATAAAACCATTCTTTTCAAGTATTTTTAAATCCTCTGTTTTGCAGCCGCAACTTTTTATAATTCTTCTTGGGG
>JAJQCI010000329.1 GCA_021202835.1 Clostridiales bacterium
ATGAAAAGATTCACGGCATTTATTCTGTGTTTGGGGCCTATTGGCTGCCGTTCCGGTTTTGTTTTCGGAGCTGATGAGTATCTTGCCGAGGACGAAGAATCTGTCAGCGCTGATTTAAGCAGTGACGGGCTGACCTTCGATTCGGAAGCATGGCAATACAGCTCAAGCTATGATGTTTATTATCAAACGGGGGTTGTTTACTGCGCCGACCCATATGACACCTCATATGAGTCTTTCGGAATTTATGTTCCCGGGGCTTATATGAATATGACGGCAAATCAGGACGGAACATATACCTTTATGGGCTTTACCGATACTGCGATAGGTGAATATACGGCGGATACCGCACCTATTGTTATTCCGGTGAATACGGCAGGATATGCGGCACAGGCGGCGCCCACCGGCTTTTCTTCAGGAGTGAGCGCCTATACAGATGAAGGTATTGTCTATCTGTATGCCGGCTGCAGGGGACGTGACACAACAAACGGCGGTGCTCCATGGGGTGTTTCCGACATTAAAGCGGCAATTCGTTATTACAGATATAATAAAGATGTTCTTCCGGGAAACACAGACTGTATATTTACCTTCGGCCACAGCGGAGGCGGCGCTCAAAGCTCACTTGTGGGGGCAAGCGGCGACAGTGAGCTTTATTATCCCTATCTTTATTCCATAGGCGCCGCAGGGGTTCTTTATGATTCTTCAAGCGGCACATATTCAAGCACGATAAGCGACGCCACCTTCGGGGCAATGTGCTGGTGTCCCATAACGGCTCTTGACTATGCAGACTGCGCTTATGAGTGGCTTATGGGTCAATATTCATCTTCGGGAACAAGGGCAGAGGGAACATGGACAAGCCTTCTTTCCGACGACATGTCCGAGAAATTTGCAGAGTATATAAACAGTATTACTCTTGAGGATGAGGACGGAAGCATTCTTTCACTGACTGACGAAGATGAAGACGGAATATACATAAGCGGCAGCTATTATGATTATGTTCTCGGTCAAATTGAATATTCTCTCAATGACTTTATAGATTCCTACACAGATTCAAGCGGAAGCTTCAGCTACAGCTCATCTTCAAGCGGCAGCGGTTCAGGCAGCGGCCCCGATTCGGGACTGACAATGACCTCCGCTGATAAGGCTTCTGTTTCGGATGAAGCACTTTTGGAATATCTGCTTTCAATAGATGAAAATTTCGACACAGATGACGCTTGGATAACATACGATTCGGATAACGATTGGTTCAGTGTAAGAAGCGTTGAAGACTTTGTGCTTTACGGCAGCAAATCGGCTTCAAAAGACGTTGGGGCGTTTGACGACTTAAATAAAGGACAGGCTGAAAACTATGTTTTCGGCAGCGGCTCAAACGAAGCAGCCCATTTCGACTGCGTTATGGCCGGGCTTATGGCTTCAAACTGCTCTGAATATGCAGCGGCTGACAGCTCTGTTTCAGCTTCTGAAATTTCGGCTTATGCAAGCTCTTATCAAAGTGATTATGACAGCTATACCTCCGATGCTCTTTTGGGTTACGGCTCACAATACCGCCAAAATATGTATAACCCAATGTATTATTTGTGTCAGGACTACGCCGGATTCGGCTCTTCCGACCCGGCAGACCACTGGAGAATAAAAACGGGAATTATACAAAGCGATACATCTTTGACGGTTGAAATGAATCTTTATCTTGCGATTTTGGAGGATATAAACGACGGTATTATAGATGATGTGGATTTTTCAATGTTCTGGGAACAGGGGCATACAACGGCGGAACGTGCCGGAGCAGACAGCGATGAGTGTTTCATAGAGTGGGTAAACGACTGTATGAATGTTTCGGCATCGGGAAGCGGAAGCGCCGACAGTGATAATTCAGATGAAACAACAACTGACGAAGCCGCTGAAGCCACAACCGACAGCCTTTCGGAAACCACAACGGAAACGGCTCCCGATGACGGCGGCTCTGCCCCCGACAGCGGAAACAGCGGCACAGTGGGAGATATTGACGACAATTCCTCGATTACGGCGAATGATTCTGCCTGTCTTTTAACTTATGTACTCAATAATGAGAATAAAAGCGAAAACTGGCGGCTTGAAAACGAAATTGCCGATGTAAACGACGACGGAAATATTGATGCTTCCGATGCTGCGGAAATACTTTCAAAGGTTCTTAACGCTGCCTATGAATTTGCACAAACCGGCTATTCTGACATTCAGCCTGACGAGGGTTCAACAGACAGCCAGTCGGAAACAACAACAGAAGGAACACAGGGAGATAACCCCGGCGGAACACCTCCCGACGGTGAAGGCGGCGAAGATTCAGGCGGCGGCTCCGACAGTGATTCCGACAGCGGGGTTGATCAAGGCTCATCGGCAAATACAATAACGGAGGACGGAACCTACAGCAATACAACCTACACCTCCACAGGCGACGATGAAAACGCCCTGAGAATAGACGGCGCCACAGTAACACTAGAAAAAATACCCGCAGACAAAATTTCGGGCAGCTCCTCCGACAGCGAAGCAGGAGATTTCTACGGCATAAACGCCGCACTTTTGGCCACCAACGGAGCGGTTGTTACAATAAAGAACTCAGATGTTTCCTCCTCGGCTCAGAACGGCAACGGCATATTCTCCTATGGCGAGGGAACAATTGTCTATATTTATGATACAACAATAACCACAACAGCCGATAATTCCGGCGGTATTCAGACAACAGGCGGCGGCACAACCTATGCCTATGACCTTACCGTAAACACAGGCGGAAGCTCGTCGGCGGCCATTCGCTCCGACAGAGGCGGCGGAACAGTTGTTGTGGAAGGCGGAACCTACACATCAAACGGCTATAACTCGCCGGGAGTATATTCAACCGCCGATATAACCGTTTCCGATGCCGTAATTACGGCAAATAATTCAGAAGCTCTTGTTATAGAGGGAGAAAATTCAATCACTCTTACAAACTGCACTGTTTACGGAAATATGAGCGACACACAGGGCTCAAGCTCGAGCGAAAATGTTCACAACATTATGATTTATCAGTCTATGTCAGGAGACGCCGAAGTGGGAACCTCTTATTTTACAGCTGAAGGCGGCAGTATTACAAGCAATAACGGCGATTTTATATATGCTACAAACACTCACTGCATAATATATCTTGAAGGCGTAACATTCATAAACAACGAAACCGGCGGATATTTCCTTGTTGTTTCTGGAAACGGCTTCCCATGGGGAACAGAGGGCGAAAACGGCGCACAGGCAGAGGTTACGGCTGTAGGCCAGACCATTGACGGCGACATTTCGGTTGATACAATATCAACCCTTAACCTTGACCTGACAGAAGGCTCCGTTTTAACAGGGACAATAAACATTGTCGAAAATGCCCAAAACGGTACGCCTGTCTCCGACAACGCAGTCATAACAATAGACTCAGGCTCCGTATGGAACTTAACCGGAAACTGTACCATTTCAACCCTTACAAACAACGGCACAATTAACTTCAACGGCTATACAATAACCCTTTCCGACGGAACGGTTTTAAGTAAATAAAAATCTGCCCGAACAGGCCCTGTTAAAGGCTTGTCCGGGCAGATTTTGGTATGCGGTAATTATGATTGACAGATTTATTAAATTGCAAGAATTTTTGCCGCATTATACAAAAAGTCATCATATTCTCTGTGAAAATTAAGTCCCTCTTCAAGGTCAATATCTGTAAAACGTCCGGCTTTTTCTATCATAATTCTGTTTTGCTTTCCCTCTATGAGAGCTGTTACGGCTTTTAAGCCCATAATCGAAGCGGTAACCCTGTCTCTTGCAGTGGGTGAGCCGCCTCTTTGAAGGTGGCCCAATATTGTGGCTCTTGTAGAGATTCCCGTTGCTTTTTCTATATTTTTTGCCAGTTTTTGGCTGTTTTCCTTTCCTTCGGCAACAATAATAAGGTTGTGATGTTTTCCTCTCGATCTGTTTTCCAAAATTGTTTCTATTACGGCTTCTTCGCTGTTTTCTCTTTCGGGTATTATAATTTCTTCGGCTCCTCCCGATAAGCCTGTCCAAAGGGCTATAAAGCCTGCCCCTCTTCCCATAACTTCTATAACAGAACATCTTTCGTGAGAGGTAGAGGTATCTCTGATTTTATCCACTGCATCAAGTGAAGTGTTTACGGCAGTATCAAAGCCTATGGTGTAGTCAGTGCAGTCCAGATCCAAGTCTATTGTGCCGGGTATGCCCATAATGTTTACACCCTTTTTTGACAGCTCCAATCCGCCCTTTAATGAACCGTCGCCGCCTATAACAATAAGGGCGTCAAGCTTAAGCAGCTTACAGAGATTGGCTGCCTTTTCAATGCCTTCTTCTGTTCTCATTTCATTTGAGCGTGCTGTACGGAGGATAGTTCCCCCTCTGAACATTATATTTGAAACATCTTTTGCTGTCATTTCCGCAATTTCGCCCTTTAAAAGCCCTTCATAGCCTCGGCTGATTCCGAAAACCTGAATGCCGCTGTTTATAGCCGTTCTTACTACGGCTCTTATTGCGCAGTTCATTCCCGGGGCATCTCCGCCGCTTGTAAGCAGCCCTATCTTTTTTATTTTATCGCTCATAAGCCTATAATCCTCCTAAAATGTTTATTGTTTAATCAAGGTAATAATATCATTTTTAAAT
>JAJQCI010000346.1 GCA_021202835.1 Clostridiales bacterium
ATCTGTTTTTCCCACGATTGATATACTCATTTTGTCAAAGTCAAATATTTCACGGTTTAATTGTCACCTGAAAATATCTTTACTTCAGCCAAATCTCATTTGAATTATAAAAAAACACTATTGAAAATGCTGTAGGAATATAGTATAATTTTAACTGTACAAGAGAATAAGTGAAAACGTAAAAGCCTTAAGGCTTTACGGGCGGTTGTGTCTCCCCCTTATCTCAGGAAAAGGAAGATAATAAGGGGAGGTGATTGCGTGAGTGAACAGATACTTTACTTAACAATACTGCTGCTTATCATAATAATTATAAGCAAGTAAAAACCGCCCTATCTCCCAAATAGAGCGGCTATAATAATAACCCTGTATTAAAGAGATACAATCGCTTTCACATAAGCGGAATGTTTCTATTTGATAAAAAAACATTTCGCATCTCTTGTACTTTTATTATAACGGCTTTTTAGAAAAAAGTCAATATCTAAAGAAAAAGATTGTAAAATTTTCCATTTGCCATTTGCAAAAAACAGCCCTCCCAATCTAAGCTTTGCCTTTGACAAGGAAAGGCCGGTGATTTTATATAGAAATATTATCTGTTTTTCCCACGATTGATATACTCATTTTGTCAAAGTCAAATATTTCACGGCTCAGCTCAAGAATTTCGGCGGAATTTATTTTTTCAAGAGATGAAAGAAATTCATCATTTGTGGGGCAAAATCCCCTAAGAAGGGTATTCCTTCCTATTTTAGAGCTTCTTGAAACAGTGCTTTCGTCACTCAAAAGATAATTGCTTTTAATCTGGCCTTTAATTCTCGAAAGCTCCTCTTCTGAAATCTCCTCTGTTTTAAGCTTTTCAAGCTCCTCACGGCAAAGGCTTATTGCCTCAGGGCAGTTTGAAGGGCTTAAACCACAATAAACCGAGAAAATACCTGTGTCTGTATAGCTTGATGTTGAGGAATATATACTGTAGCAAAGCCCCTTTTCCTCTCTAAGCTTCTGGAAAAGCCTGCCGGACATTCCTCCCCCTGCGGCCGTGTTTAAAACCGAAACAGCTGTGTTTCTTTCGCCGAATTTTAACGAAGGAAAGGCAAGACAGAGATGAAGCTGTTCCAAATCTCTCTTTATTTTAATATTTTGGGGAGTATAGACAGCCGGCTCAAAAACCTGCCTGTATTCACGGGGCTGTATTGAAGAAAAGGCGGCTTCAAGCTTATTGCAGAGCTCTTCCCTTTCGAACTTTCCGGCGGCGGATATAACTATGTTGTCGGGGCGGTAGCTGTTTTTGAAGTATGAAAACAGAAAATTGCTGTCAAATTTACTTATTGAAGAGTGTGTGCCGCCGATTTCAAGGCCGAGGCCCTTTCCGCCCCAAATTTCATACATAAGCTTGTCATAAACAACATCCTCCGGTGTATCCTCATATATGCTTATTTCTTCATCTATAACTGTTCTTTCCCTTTTTATGTCATCCGGGTCAAATTTGGAGTTTAAAAGCATATCTGAAAAAATATCCAGAGCCTTATCAAAATGTTCGGCCAAAACCTTGAAATAAAAGCAGGTATATTCTTTTGATGTAAAAGCGTTTATCTGCCCTCCCAGCTCGTCTGTTTCAAAGGCTATGTCTGCCGCCGTTCTGTTTTTTGTGCCCTTGAAAAGCATATGTTCTATAAAATGTGCGGCGCCGTTCGTTTCCTCGTTTTCAAAGCGTGAGCCTATACCCACATATACCCCAAGTGAAATACTGTTCATATGGGGCATATCGTCTGTAACAACTCTTATGCCGTTGGACAATTTTCTTTCTTCAAACATTATATTTTTCCTTTCGAACTTTTACTATTTTATTATTTATGTGTTATTGTTATTTTTCGCCTGTATTTGTTTTTTATTCCGAGAAAAAGAAGGGCCGCAAATTTTTGTCTGCGGCGGATCCTTCCTTACTTATTTTTATTTTAAAGATTCTATAAGCTTAACAGCGTCAACATATTTAGCTATGCCTTCGGCAACCTCTTTAGCTTCCTTCATTGCGAGAACAACGGTAGCAGGACGGTGAACGACGTCGCCGCCGGCGAATACGCCCTTAAGAGTTGTCATACCGTAGGGCTCCTGTCTTATTTCTATGTAGCTCTGATCATTTACTTCGATGCCTTCTGTAGTGCTTATTATAAGCCTTGCCGGCTTTGAGCCTATGGCAATTATACACTTGTCACAGGGAATAATTTCTTCCTCGCCGTTACATTCAACCTTAAGCCCTGCCAGACGGTAGTCGGCTGAATCGCCCACATATTCGATGGGGGTTGAGAGCCACTTAAATTCAACGCCGTCGTTTACTGCGCCCTCGTATTCGTTTGGTTCAGCTGAAATTGTTTCCAAAACATCTCTGTATACAACAGTACAGCTTGCCGCACCGCACTTCATCGCCGTTCTGGAAGCGTCCATAGCTACGTTTCCGGCGCCTATAACGGTAACTCTCTCACCGGGAAGAACGGGGAGCTGATCCTTGCGGATTTCACCGCTTCTGAACATAAATACACGTCTTAACATATAATTAGACTTCATAACGCCCTTAAGGGTTCTTCCCGGAATATCAAGACCCTTTGAAACAGCGGTTCCCGTGCCTATAAATATGGCGTCATAGCCTTCGTCGAAAAGATTGTCGATTGTTTTGTCAACGCCTATCTTCGTGTTTGTAATGAAGTTTACGCCGTGTTCTTCTATTCTTCTTATTTCCTTTCTTACAACGTCTTTGGGAAGTCTGAATTCGGGAATTCCGTACATAAGAATTCCGCCGGGTTCTTCCTCTGCTTCATAAACCGTTACCTTAAAGCCCATAAGCGCCAGGTCGCCGGCAACGGTAAGGCCTGCCGGGCCTGAGCCTATAACAGCTACCCTGCCTCTGTTTTTAGCAGGAACGGTATATCTCAAAAGCTCCATATCTGCGTCAAAATCGGCTACAAACTGCTCAAGCTTGCCAATATGTATGGGCTTGCCCTTTCTGCCTAAAACGCAGGAGCCCTGACACTGTTTCTCATGAGGGCAGACTCTGCCGCAGACAGCGGGAAGGTTTGTTTTCTGAGTAAGAAAAGACCTTGCCTCGCCCAGGTTGCCCATTGCGAGAGCGCCGACAAACTCTGTTATGTTGTTGTTGATGGGACAGCCCCTTTTGCACATAGGCACCTTACACTGAAGACACCTCTTTGCCTCCGTAATAGCCTCCTTCATTGTATAGGGCTTTACGTCGCTGTCAACCTCCGTTTTGTGACTTAAGTTTAAAAAATCTGTTTCGGGACCCATAAAAATTTTCCTCCTTATAAATATTTAAACACTTTTCGGATTTCGGAAGAACTCCGACAGTCCGTTTAAAAGAATATCGTTTTGCTTGGGGCTGAGTATGCAGAATCTGAAATATTCATTTCCCAAAGCGGCAATATTCTCACAGCTTCTTATAATAATGTTGTACTTAAGCAGAGCCTTAAAAATATCCTCTGCATATACTCCTTCCTTTAAAATTCGGCAGAGTACAAGGTTTGAATTTAAATTATAGGTTTTTAAGCCGCTGAACCGGGAGAGCCTCTCCTTAAGGCGGTTTCTTTCCGCCGAAATCAGAGCGTGGGTTCGGTTTATGTGGTCATTGTCTGAAAACATAACCTCTCCGGCTTTGGCGCTTAATGTGTTTACGGACCAGGGGTCACGCATTATATTTATTTTTTCTTTCAACTCACCTGAGGACATTATGCCGTAGCCCAGCCTTAGACCTGGGCAGGCGAAAAACTTTGACGTTCCTCTTATAACAAACACGTTTTCAAGCCTGCCAGCTAAGGGAACAGCGGAAATCTCACTTAAATTATCGGCAAACTCAGCATATGTTTCGTCTATCATAATAAACGTTCCCGTCTTTTTGCAGGCTTCGGCAAGCTTTTCGATATCCTCCGTTTTAAAAACCGAGTCTGTGGGGTTGTTTGGGTTACATATAATAACCATATCCGTTTCGGGAGTTATCTCCGAGATAAGCTCATTGACATCGGGAACAAAGTCATCCTCTTCCTTTAAAACATAAAAGGAACACTCTCCCCCGGCAAGCCTGACCTCTCTTTCATATTCAGAATAGCAGGGCGCCAATATCAGCGCATTTTTCGGCTTAACGGCCTTTATAATAAGCCCTATAAGCTCAGTTGAACCGTTTCCCACAAGAATGTTTTCGGTTTTCGCCCCTGTGTAGCGGCTTATTTCCTCCCTCAGACGCAAATAACCTCTGTCGGGATAGGTTGAGACAAGACCTGCGCTTTCTATGATATTCTTCTTAACTCTTTCGGAAACCCCCAGCGGATTCACATTCCCCGAAAAATCTATTATATCTTCTCTTTTAATATGAAGCTCTCTTTCGACAGCATCCAAATCTCCTCCGTGGACGGAAGTGTATTTCATAAAATCATCTCTTTGATTAGTGTAAACGGCGCTTCAAACACCTCCTTTTTAAGCAGACAGTATATGGGCAGCAGAAGCCCGATAACCGTCTACCACTTCATTGTACACTATTTTGAAGTAAAATTCAACAGAAAAATAAAAATTTACAATATTTATTTATGCAAAAGTAAGACACAAAGGTTAGGCCGAAAACCTGGGTTTTTGAACCTT
>JAJQCI010000168.1:0-3464 GCA_021202835.1 Clostridiales bacterium
ACCCTGCCTAAGCTTGTTTACTGCTGCTCGAAAAAGTCGGGAATTTCATCAAGAGAATGTCTGCGGCAGTTTTTGGAAGAAAAATATACACAGCTGCCGCAGCCCTCGTTTCCTTCGGAAAGAGAAAAATCCCCCTCTAAGGGCCTGTAATATTTACAGCGGCAGTTTGTTTTTTTGCAGCTTTTTATCATATCTCCACCGTCTTTCGGAAAGATTACTTCAATATTAAGTTTATGCGGAAATATGAAAATTATACAGAAGACGGTTTATTGCAGCGAAGCGTTTAAAATAAGCTCCGACGGAAGAACTATAAATACTGTTTTTAAACTGCCGCTTCTTCCCAAGGCGTCCTCAGCTGTATAGGTTACATTATAAACACCGCTTACAGACGGGTCAGCTTCTGTTTCCGGTGAAAAATCTATTTCATTTCCTGCCGTGTCAAAAGCCTTTACGCCGTATTTTAAATATTCTCTAAGCTCATCGGCTGTTTGATAACTGTTTTGATAAACAGCTCTTACATATTTTTCCGAGGTTATTTTAACCCCAAGGCCGTTATAGGGGTTGTCCTCAGAAGGGTCTGTAGGGTCCCAGGTGGGGTATGGGGCGTTTGAGCCCAGCTTTATGGCGGTTGGCTTTCCCAAAGGGTCATCGGCTTCGCTTCCGTCAAAAATTGTTACGGAAACACCTACGGGGCAGTTGTCATAAATCCATTTTGCGTCCGCCGCCGTAAGTCTTATGCAGCCCAGAGAGTCAGCCTCCCCAAGCATATTGTAGTTTTCTGTGTTTAAATCGTTTTCGTTTTGAGAAAAATAAGGCGCTGAGTGAAAAAGAATGTGCCCTGTTATTCTCGTGCAGTACTGGCCGTATTCATTGCCGAAAAGAGCTCTCCAGCGATATTTTTCGCTTGTGCTGTATGTACCCGTCGGAGTGGCGCCGTTTGCCCCCACTGAACATATCATAGCCTTTACGGGGGTATCATCGGCGGAATAAACGGTCACACAGTTAGTCACTCTGTTTACCTTAATGTAATAATCTGAATCGGCATACAAAAGCCGAACATTTAACAATAATATTAAAGCTGTTAAAAAAGCAAGTCTTCTCATAAGTCACATCCTCTTTTTTCCTTAAGGAATCACCGGTTAATTAGCTCATCGTTTCCTTAATTATAACACACAAAAACCTTACTTTCAACAGTATATGTGTTCTTTCGGCTGTGAAGGGCAAAATTTTTATGACAACAAAATAAGCCCTGCTGTCTGTATGGTGTAAATAACAGAGCTTATTCATATAACATAATAAATCATTAATTTTCGATTATTTCCGCTTTGGCGGCTTTTATAAGATCCCGGGGATCGAGTATTATCTGAAGGCCTCTCATACCGCCGCTTACGCCTATTGTTTCATAGTCAAGGCAGGATTTTTCTATATATGTGGGATATTGCTTTTTCATACCTATAGGTGAACAGCCGCCCCTTATATAGCCTGTCAGGCCCAAAAGCTCCTTTACGTGTATCATTTCCGTTCTTTTGTCTTTAATTTGAGCCGCAAAGGCCTTAAGGTTTATTTCTCTGTTTACCGGGATAATACAGACTACAATGCCCTTTTTTTCGCCTCTCAAAACCAGCGTTTTAAAAAGACGGTTAGGGTCTATTCCCAGCTTTTCGGCGGCGGAGGTTCCGGAAAGGTCGTTTTCGTCATATTCATAGGTATGGACCTCATATTTTATTTTTTCTTTGTCCAAAATGCGCATTGCGTTTGTTTTTGTGTGTTTTGCCATTTTTAATCTCCTATAATGTTTTTCCGGGGCAGAATTCGGCAAAGGGGCAGACTCCGCAGTCGGGCTTTCTTGCCTTGCATATTGTTCTGCCCAAGGCTATAACCTGCGTGTTATATCTTATCCAGTGTTCTTCGGGAAGAAGCTCCATAAGCTCAAATTCTATTTTAACAGGGTCGTCGCTTTCGGTAAAGCCCCATTTTTTGCTTATTCTTTTTACGTGAGTATCGACCACTATGCTGGGAAGATTAAAAATATGGCTTCTGACAACATTAGCCGTTTTTCTGCCCACACCGGGAAGAGCCGTAAGCTTTTCCACCTCAGAGGGCATTACGCCCCCATATTCCTCAATAAGCATTTTTGCGGCAGCCTTTATGTTCTTCGCCTTGTTGTGATAAAAGCCTGTTGATTTTATGTCAGCTTCAAGCTCCTTTATGTCTGCCTCGGCAAAAGCTTCAAGGCTTGTATATTTTTTATAAAGCTTTTCCGTTACCGCATTTACCCTGTCGTCAGTACACTGAGCCGACATTATTGTGGCAAAAAGGAGCTGCCACGGGTTTTCGTGGTTTAAATAACATTTGTCCTCGGTAGGGAAAACCTCATCCAGTTTTTTAAGAATTTTTTCCGTATTCATATTTTTCTCCTTAAAGGGTTATAAATATATTTTAAACCTTTTAATTCGGTTTGTAAAGACTTTTCAGTTCACCCAAACCGCTGTGCCCTCCGGTATTGTTTTATAAATATATTCGGCGTCTTTAACAGAGGTTCTCACACAGCCGCTTGAACAGCGCCTGCCCAGCGTGGGGTCGGTTATGTTTTCTTCTTTGTCCATAGCCACTGAGTGAAAAAGATAAGCTTCATTAAACCTTACCCAGTATTTTGCACCGCTTTTGAGCCTTTCAGAATAAAACCACTCTCCCCTGTCGGAGATTTCAAAAAGGCCTCTTGTTGTGGGTGAGCAGTTTTTGCCCGTACCGCAGACAATTCTTTTTTCAAGAGAGAAGCCGCCGGCACTGCCCTTTAAAATATAGACCTGCTGGCGGTAAATATCCACCCAAATAAATTTGTCGGTTTTGCTCTTAAAGCCATGGGTGTTTATATAACACTCTATTTCTTCGGCGCTTAATGCGTCTTCTGATGTGAGACTGTCTGACGGAATGGATATTTCCTCTGCTTTTACCCATGCTTTGCCGGCTTCTCTTTCTATATAATACCACTTAAGGCCGAAATCTCTTAAAATCAAAACCCTTTCTTTTGCTTCAGCTTCTTCGAAGCCTGATTTTTCCGAAAGAGAATTAAAAAGCTTCGTTCCTCTTTTAATTTCACCGTACACGGGAGATGGAACGGCCTTCTCCTCCGCCGCTTTTATTTCTTCGTCTGTATAAGCTTGGGCGCCGCCTTTTACACAAAATAAGACGGCGGCCAGTAAGGCAAAAACAGGAAAAATCATTTTATACATCTTTATTTCCTTTTTATTTTTTTATTTATATGCTATTCGAAGGTTTAGTGAAGTATGCTTTAGGAAAATAAAGAAACCGCAGGTTTATCGGTAAACCTGCGGTATAGATGTAAAAGTTTAAATTTAACCGAAACTTACTTAATTTAAACCTTTTAAGAACAAACACCCTTGTTTTTCTTATTAGTTTGTAATTGTAAGTTCTGAATCCTTGTCGAATACATGGATCTTGTT
>JAJQCI010000168.1:3474-4622 GCA_021202835.1 Clostridiales bacterium
TTGCGTCAAAAGCTACCTTAACATCGTCGCCGATCTTATAGTTGTTACGAGCATTTACGCTGCAGGTGATCTTCTGACCGTTTACGATAAGGTAAAGGTTTGTTGTTGCGCCTAAAAGTTCTGTTACGTCGATATGAGCATCGAATATAGGTGACTGAGTTGTATTTAAGAATACATCTTCGTTATGTACATCTTCGGGTCTGATACCGAGGATAACCTGCTTGCCTACATAACCGCCGTCTAAGAGAGCCTTTGTCTTATTTTCGGGAAGCTGAAGTCTCTGGCTTCCGATTGTAACAAGAACCTTGTCGCCTTCTTTAACAACCTTTGATTCGATGAAGTTCATCTGAGGTGTACCTAAGAAGCCTGCAACGAAGAGGTTCTGAGGTTCATGATAAAGTGACTGGGGTGTATCGCACTGCTGAATAAGACCGTCCTTAAGAACAACGATTCTTGTACCCAGAGTCATAGCTTCAGTCTGGTCGTGGGTTACGTAAATGAAGGTTGTATCGAGCTTATGGTGAAGCTTAGCGATCTCCGTTCTCATCTGTACACGAAGCTTGGCGTCAAGGTTTGAAAGAGGTTCGTCTAAAAGGAATACGGAAGGTCTACGAACGATAGCACGGCCCATGGCAACTCTCTGTCTCTGACCACCTGAAAGAGCAGCGGGTTTTCTGTCAAGAAGATGATCTATTTCAAGAATCTGAGCAGCTTCTTTAACCTGTCTGTCGATTTCGTCCTTAGGAGTCTTTCTGAGCTTAAGACCGAAAGCCATGTTATCATATACTGTCATATGAGGATAAAGAGCATAGTTCTGGAAAACCATCGCAATATCTCTGTCACGGGGTGAAACGTTATTTACGAGTCTGTCGCCGATATATAATTCACCGTCGGAGATTTCTTCCAAACCGGCGATCATACGAAGGGTTGTTGATTTACCGCAGCCTGAGGGACCTACGAAAATAATAAATTCCTTATCAGCGATTTCAAGATTAAAACTGGGAACGGCTACGAAACCGTTGGGGTACTTTTTAACAATATTTCTTAAACTTAAACTTGACATTACAGTTCCTCCTTAAAATGTATGTCCAAAGGGAATTTATAATCTGCATAATCTGTAAGACCCTTTAGTGTTATATATATAATAC
>JAJQCI010000324.1:0-1949 GCA_021202835.1 Clostridiales bacterium
AAAATATTAGGAGATTTAGAAAAGGTAAAATGACACAAAAAGAACTTGCTGAAAAAATCGGTAAAACAGAAAGTTCTGTAAGAAAATACGAAAAAGGGCTTGTTAATATTCCCTTAGATGTCATAGAAAAAATTGCTTCGGCATTAAGGGTAGCACCTGCCAATATTGGTGGATATGATTATATCAGAGATAAAAATCAGGATTTTTTTGCAGAGGAAGTTGATGAAAGATTTTGTTTTATCGAATATCTCAACCATTTAGGCTATAAAATAAAAGAATCCTTTGAAGATGTTCAAACTCCTATAGATGAATTT
The DNA here is from genome assembly GCA_021202835.1 of Clostridiales bacterium. Lineage (GTDB taxonomy): Bacteria > Bacillota > Clostridia > Lachnospirales > CAG-274 > JAJQCI01. Next base: position 315 of record JAJQCI010000324.1, read on the forward strand.
ATATCACAAAAAGGATATCCATACCCTGCAAACTCAAAAGAAGATTTGAAAAAAATGTTATCCAAAAAAGAAATCGCTTTAGGTGTTGTAGAGGAAACATTTTATTTAATAATTGTGCAAATTGGAACAAAAAAAATTGTTTTTGATATTGACGAATTCGAAAAACTGCAAGCGGATGTAAAAGACTTTGTTGACTTTAAAATTTGGCAATTTGCTAAAAAACAAAAACAACAAAAGGGGGCTGACTAAATGGCAACAGTAAAACAAAGGGGCAACGGCTATTTTATAACCGTTTCATGCGGCTACGACATCAACGGAAAACAAATAAGGAAAACGGCAACATTTACGCCCGACCCCAAAATGACAGCAAAGCAGCAGAAAAAGGCTCTTGATAAATTCGTTATGGACTTTGAAGAAAAGGTTAAAAACGGAGAGGTTTTAGACGGTCGGCATATAACCTTATTAGATTTTTATAACAAATGGGTAAATGAATATTGTAAAATACACCTTGAGGAAACAACAACAGCTTGGTATGATGATTTATTTCAAGGTCAAATACTCCCGGCTCTCGGCCATTTAAAAATGAGTGATATTAAGCCTCTCCACTTGCAGACGTTTCTTAATGGTCTTTCAAAAGAGGGGGCAACTGTTGATGGTGGGGCTTATTCTCCGACATCTGTAAAAAAGTATCACGCCGCCTTAAGCTCCCTGTTTACTATGGCTGTTAAATGGGGTATTTGCTCGGACAACCCAACAAAAAAGGTCACGCTGCCAAAACAAAAAGGGGTTGCTGACAGTGTACAATTCTTTACGCCCGAACAAACCATAACTTTTTTAAATGCCTTAAATAACAGCTATGCAACCACATATAAAGGTCATACAAGGGTTGACGATACAGGTAAACCCTACACCGTAAAAGAGTACACCGAAAAACGCCCTATACCTACACAAATTAAACTCGTAATGAATATAGCTGTTTACGGCGGCTTAAGGCTCGGTGAAATACTCGGTCTGACTTGGGATTGTATAGACTTTAATAATAACACGCTTATTATAAATAAATCCGTTGCAAGGGTTAAAGGCGGTCAAAACAGGCAAATTGTAAAAGTGCCAAAAAATAAAAGCTCTATCCGAACAATTTCAGTTCCTGCGTCCGTTATGACTTTAATAAAGTTTTGGAGACAAGAACAAAGTCAATTAAAATATGCCCTCGGTGACAAGTGGAGAGGTTCAACCGAATATGACTTTTTGTTTATACAAAGAGACGGTAAACCGATGAACCTTTCAACCCCTTATCAAGCATTTAAAGACATAATAGAAAAATACAATAGGACTGTTGCCGATGAAGCGGAAAAACTTCCGTCAATTCGTTTTCACGACTTGCGGCATACATCTGCAACTCTGTTAATAAGCTCCAAAAAAACAGATGTCAAAACAGTTTCTTCAAGGCTCGGACACGCTCAAACAAGCACAACCCTAAATATATACGCCCATAGTTATAAAACACTTGATGAAACAGCTTCGGACGCTTTAGCCGACATATTAGAAACAGCAACAAAGAAGCAAGCCAAATAACAGGCTTATTCTTTGTGCTTTGGCAATTATGCTTGATGTTTACGCTTGATGTTTATTTGT
>JAJQCI010000324.1:1959-4617 GCA_021202835.1 Clostridiales bacterium
TTATTAAAATAAAACTTTGCAAATTTTAAGACGAATATTTGCAAAAACACGCAAATAAAAACAGATAAAAAAGCAAAAAACCGCTTAAATATGCGGTTTTAAATCATTGTGCAACATTTCGGGCAAATGGTATTAGCTGAATCTATATCATACCTTATAAATGACAGACACAGCGGTTTGAGTGCGGCTGTAGAAATGGGAGAGGGAGTAACGGCCTATGTTTGTGAAGACGGATATTGCTTTATTTTGGGGGAAGGAGAAATAACCGAGGCCGACACAACAAACTGGTGAAGCCTGCTTTATTCGTATGGCGTGACGGCTGTATATATCGGAGACGGAGTAACGAGCATAGGGGCTGACACTTTTGAAGAGTTAAGTTCTTTGGAGAGAATATATATACCCGAAGGGGTAACAAGCATAGGAAATTATGCTTTTACAAATTGTTCTTTGCTTAGTTCCGTTGTTATATCCGAAGGGGTGACGGGCATAGGAAATTATGCGTTTTACGGCTGTTCGGCGCTTAGTTCGGTAAAAATTCCGGATAGTGTGAAGAGTATAGGGATATATGCTTTCAGCAGATGTATATCACTGACTTCGGCTGAGATAGGCGAAAATGTAACAAGCATAGGAAAGTATGCATTTTACAATTGTTCGGCACTGACTTCAATAGAGATACCTTCAAGCGTGACAAGTATTGGACAGCAGACATTCAGGGCATGTTCGGCTTTAACCTCTGCTGTGCTGAATGAAGGCATAACAGGCATAGAACAAGGGGCTTTTTACGGATGTTCATCGTTAAAGGCTGTTAATATACCTAAGAGTGTAACAAGTATGGGATATGCTGCGTTCTATCACTGCAGCTCATTAACGGAAATAAATGTTGACAGCGGCAATGACAGTTATAAGTCGGTTAGTGGGGTTGTTTATGATAAAAGCGGTGATACACTGATTTATTATCCCTGCGGATTGTCGGTGTTTAAGATGACAGACGGAGTAACAAGTATAAGCAGCGGAGCCGCAGGAACAAATGAGCTTTTGACAGATGTAGATATTCCCGACGGAGTAAGCGCTATAGAAAAATGGGCTTTTGAATTATGCACATCGTTAAAGAGTGTCAGCATATCTTCTGATGTTGAAACAATTGACAGCCTGGCTTTTGACGGAGACACTGAAATTGTTAAAATCAGCATAGACAAAGAGGAAGACAGCGTAAGTGGGGTACCATGGGGAGCAGTGAATGCGGCGGTTGTTTGGGTCGGATGATAAAGGAGGATTTATAAAGATGGATACACCGATAACGAGAGCGGAACACAATGAATTTTGCAAGCGGCTTGAGGAGGAGAACCAGAGGCAGAACAAAAGGCTAACGGCCTGTGAAGAGGCAACGAAACAGATTCAGAGTTTGACCATATCTATTCAGAAGCTGGCCGACAATATGGAGATAATGTGTAAGACGCAGGAAGCAGAGGGGAAGAGATTGGCTGAGCTTGAGAGTAGAGACGGTGAGATGTGGCGGAAGGTTGTGGGATATGTCATTACGGCAGTAATCGGGATTATTGTAGGGTTTGTGTTTACTCAACTTGGGCTCAGTTGAGTTTTTTCATTAACTCAACTGTAAACTCAATCGATTAAAAATAAAGACAGTTGATATAGTTGTTGAAATGAGCCGTTTTCAACAAGATAAACTTAATTATTTTGATTCTTTAAAAGAAGTCTCGTTGAAAAGGTTAGTTTTCAACAGGTTAAACTATAGAAAAAAGAAAGGACGGTAATTATGAGTGATTATTTTAAAAGCTGGATTAAGGCGGCAGGCGTGAGGGCGGTTAAGACTGTGGCACAGACGGCCGTGGCGACGATTGGAACAGCGGCGGTAATCGGAGAGGTAAATTGGGTATCGGTTGTTTCGGCTTCTGTTTTAGCCGGAGTTTTGTCTGTGCTTACATCAGTGGCAGGACTGCCGGAGGTTGAGGGGTAAAAAATGAGCGTTTGCATTGAAAAGTATACAAGCACGACGAACACGACGGCCAAAGCAGGAAGAAGCATTAAATATCTTGTGATTCATTATACGGCAGGGTTTACATCTAAGGCCGGAGCGGCGAAGAATGTGGCGGCTTATTTTACGGGCGGAAGCGCCGGAGGGTCGGCGGATTTTATTGTGGACGATGAGACAATTGTTCAGTATAATCCGGACATAAGGAACCGTTATTGCTGGGCTGTGGGAGGAAACAAATATTCATATATGACGACATCGGCCGGCGGAAAATATTATGGCTTATGCACAAATTCCAACTGCATATCAATTGAAATTTGTTCAAACAAGACGGACACAAGCTCACAGTCGGCGTATGACACAGACTGGTATTTTACCGAAGCGGCAGTAAAAAAAGCGGCGGAGCTTACAAAATATTTGATGGAAGAATATAGCATTGATATCGATAACGTAATTATGCACCACCATGTTACGGGAAAGGTCTGCCCTAACCCTTGGTGTGTTTCGGAAAGCCGACTGACGGATTGGGAAAGCTTTAAGGCACAGCTTACGGAAACGGAGGATGAGGAAGTGGTTGACACAACGAATATTTTAATAAACGGAACGGCCTACAGTGTGAACAGAATTTTGAAGGACGGCAAAAATTATATTTGTCTTTCGGATTTTGA
>JAJQCI010000239.1 GCA_021202835.1 Clostridiales bacterium
CTGGCTTTAGAACTAAAAAAGAAGAAAAATATTTGTTCAAAATAACTATTTTTAACAAGTTAGAAATATTTCTGTAACATCTTCAGGATTTTTAATACTTGCAAATCACTAGATATGGACGAAAATTCCTGAAAAAAGCCCACATTTAGCAATTTGTTACGACTTTGTTACAAAAAATGCACTTTGTTAGGTTTGTCCAAAATTCACACTCTGTTTTTGTGCAAATTTTTTTTATCTTTCTCAAATCTATTATATGTAGAAATTTACGCCTTATTCTGTCAATGTGAACCGGGAAAAATCGGAGTGGGGAAATAGAAACAGCCAAGCCCTTTATCAATAAAGCCCTAAGCCGAAAATTTTATCAAGCGCCCAAGCTACGCCGGCCTCGCTGTTTGTTTTTGTTGTCATAGTGCAGTGTTTTTTAACCTCGGCTTCTCCGTTTTCCATACAGACGGAAAGACCTGCATACTGAAGCATTGAAAGGTCGTTTTCACTGTCGCCGAAGGCAATTATTTCCGAGGGCTTTATATTCATAATTTCTGCAAAGGCGGCGAGGGCCAATCCCTTTGAGGCTTTTTCGGAGATTGTGTCAACACAAATCGGCGACGAAAAAACAACGTTTACGCCTTTTGTGTTTTTAAGGTCGGCCTGGGTTTTTGTGAGTTCGGCCTTTTCGCCTAATATAACCAGCTTCAGTATGTCAAAATCTTCTATTTCTTTTCCGCTGTTTACGGGGATAATTTCGAAATCCTTAACAACCTCGTAGTTGTTGCCCGAGAATGAAAATCTTCGGGTAAGGGCCCCTTTGGCATAGCTTCCGTCTATTGTATAGGCTTTAAAGTCGAGATTATGCCGGTCGAAGTAGTTTAAAATGGTTTTAAGGCTGTCTTTGGGAATAAGCTCCTTTTTGTAGGTTATGCCTTTATAAAGATTTCTTATTGTGGCGCCGTTGCAGCCTATAAGGGTTATGTCGCCGCCTATTTCATCGGCATAGTCGAGAACCAGAAGGTCATTTCTTCCCGAAGCTATAACAAACTTTATGCCCTTATCCATTATTTGTCTTATTGCTTTTATGTTGTCTTTGGGCAGGTAGCCTTTGCTGTCTATAAGAGTATTGTCACAGTCGCATACAACAAGTTTATAGTCCATTTCTTTTCTCCTTTTTATGAATTGTTTGATTTTATGATTATGTAGTCGTGACCCATTGCAGGCAGAAGCTTTTCGGTTAAGTCCTTTGTTTTTATACGTATGCTGGAGGTGTTTATGCAGGGGTGCATACCTACGTATTCCTGTTTTAAAATGTCTTCGTCAATTAAAAGCCTGACTCTGTTTTCGCTGTCATACATAAGCCCCAAAACCGTTACCGAACCGGGGGTCAGGTTAAGAAGCTCGCTGAGATATTCCTCTCCGGCAAAGGAAAGCCTTGAACAGCCGGCCTGTTTTGAAACATAGGCGGTTTTGAACTTTTTGTCTCCTTCTACAAAATAGAGATAAAACTGTGACTTGTTTGCAGTTGTAAGAAAAAGATTTTTACAGATTTTGGTTTCGAGAAGCTTTTCCACTTCAAGACAGGCCTCTATAGTTGCCGTAGGCTCATGGTCGACTCTTATGTAGTCTATGCCCAAACTGTCTAAAAGGTCATAAGACTTAATTTCCTTTTCAAGCCGGCCCTCCGGATTTTCGGGCCTGCCTCTGTAAATTTTCATTTCCATAACATTTCTCCTTTTACACAAATTTGTTCAGCTTGCTGTCATATTCATAATTCACGGCTTTCAGAGCCGCTTCTATATCCTCCGGCTTTATTTCATAATCATAGGCCAGGGCTTCAAGAGAGGAATATTCATCTCTTAATTTTGTGTTTACAAAGCTTAAAAGCATAATAGGGTCTTTCGGCAGCATAGGCTCAGCTCCTTTTCGAGTGTTTGGCGCTCAGCTCATGCAAAATGCACGGCTGGACTGTTACTATTTTACCCTATAATACCCGAAAAATCAATAGCATAAAAAATTTTTGAAGGTATACTTGCATTTGTCTTTTGTATATGTTATAATCCGGCCATTTGCAAATATTTGTAACAGTTCAGCCTTGCCCTGCACGGGCGGAACGCCAAAAGCTTGCGAAGCGTCTGCTACGCATCCGACGCCGTTTAGACGGCTCAATTTTCGCAAGTATTTGGCGCTCCGCTCGTGCCTTGCTGATGGATTTCTGTATGAAAACTCCGGTTTCCACACAAAAAACCATCAGCAAGGCACGGCTGAACTGTTACAAATATTTAACTTAAGCTTAACAATAAAGCATACAAACTATTGATTTTTGGAATATTTTTGATATAATAAAGTAAGAGAGGGAGCTAAGGAGGTATGTCTTATGAAATGGAAATGTTTGTTTCTGACGGTTTTGTTTGCCGTGATTTTTACCGCAGCTGTTCAGGGGCGAAAGCTTAACGGATTTGAAGGAAATATTTATATTAACGGCGACAGGGCCGATGTTTTGGCTTTTGTTGATGAAAATGACGATATGTTTGTTCATCTGAGGGGATTTTTTGAGGCTATGGGCGCTGAAGTGGGATATGACGCCGAGGCAAAGAAAGCGGAGGTTAAATATTCCGGTAGGATTTTTACGTTTTTGCAGTCTGACAGTGAAAATACTGCAATGGTAGGGGGGCAGTATGTATCTGTCTTTAGATAAAGCGGCTGAGCTTATGGGCTTCAGCGTGAACAGTAGTGATGATGAAGAAACGGTTTATATAGAGGACGGATCGGCTTATGAAGAATATGAAGACGGCGAAGCCGATGTGACGGAGAAAACAGGTGCTTCCGGCTTTGCTTCACAGCTTGACAGCCTTATGGACAGGAATGAAAATTATGTTTTAAGCCCCTTAAGCATAAAATATGCCCTTGCTATGGCGGCAGGGGGCGCCGATTTCGAAACGAAAGAAGAAATTTTGAAAGCGCTTAATGTTACCGATTTTGAAAGCTTTAACGCCGAGGCCGAGGCATATATGGACAGCTTTGAATCAGTTGAGAAAGAAGATGAAGAAAGCGGATTCGGGCTTTTTGAGGAGGTTCCGGGAACGAGCTTAAGCATAGCAAATTCCGTTTGGCTTAATGAGGACTATATAGAGGGCGGCGATTTCAGCGAGGAATATAAGGGCTTTGTTAAAGGAAGCTATAACGCCGAAACGGGAACCGTAACGAATGAAGACGCAGTTGAAAAAATAAACAGGTGGTGCAGTGAGAAAACGAACGGCAAAATAAACGGAATAATAAGCAGCCCTGATTTTATGGCAGGTCTTGTAAACGCAGTGTATTTTAACGGAAAATGGACTTCAGAGTTTAATGAGGGAGATACCGAGAAGGATATTTTTACAAACAGCGACGGAACCGAAGCCGAAACGGACTTTATGAGCCAAACCGGCAGGTTTAAATATTATGCTGATGACGACGTGAAAATAGTTTCTCTTCCTTATTTAAACAGCAGCATAAGTATGTATTTGGCTTTAACCGAGGACAGCGGTACCGATGTTTTAAAATATGCCGACAAAACGGAATATAAAAAGGTTAAAATAAAAATGCCCAAGTTTAAAACGGAAACATCCGTTGATGCCGTGGGATTTCTTGAAAAAATGGGAATAGAAAAAGCCTTTGACAGCAGTGAAGGGGCTTATCATTTCAAGTATATGTTTAACGACACTGTAAACAACACGGCAAGTATATATATTTCCAAGGTTCTTCACAAAACCTATATAAGCGTTGATGAAGAGGGCACAGAGGCCGCCGCAGTTACGTCTATGATAATGATGGCAACGGCGTCTCTTGAAAAGCCCGAGGAAATTTATGAATTTAATGCAGACAGGCCCTTTACATATTTTATAAGGGACAATTCAAACGGTGAAATTCTGTTCATGGGCAGATATGCCCGGGCTGAATAAAAATATAAAATGATTTTTTACAAATCTCAGTAAACAAAAAAGCCGGTTTGCCAAACTGTATGACTGCGGCAATTTCAACCATTACAGACAGACCTGTTATTGATTAGCTGAGATTGGTATATAGTCATTAAATCTTTTTTGCTTGACAGGGTTTTCCGAGTATAATAAAATATTAAGCAGGAAAGATGTTTTCGGAAATTGTCTTGAAAGGAAAACAGTATGGAAGTTTTAACCAAAGTGACATTTTATAATAAAATCGCAAACTGAGAAGCTGTTTTATACGTATATTAAATTGGAGAGGATGTGGTTAAATTGGGGAATAATACAGCAGTCGGAAGTACACCTTATGATGATGTGTTTAAGACACTTATAAATGACTGTAAACCGCTTGTTCTTCCTGTTCTCAATGAAATTTTCGGCGAAAATTATACCGGGAATGAGGAAATTGTTTACTCTCAAAATGAACATTTTTTGAATAAACAGAACGGCGAAGAAGAAAAAAGAATCACAGATTCAAGTTTTACCGTTATAGGAGAAAAAACAAAGAAATATTTGTTTGAATGTCAAAGCACTTCCGACGATAGTATGCTTGTCAGAATATTTGAATATGCAACTCAGATTGCTTTGGACGAAAGCGAAATTGTGAAGAATG
>JAJQCI010000208.1 GCA_021202835.1 Clostridiales bacterium
TTGCAGCAGTCCGGTCATACGCATACGCAGTATGTGAAAGGAATGCCAAAGGATTGAGAAGTGTCAGCGGACTTACAGCTGAAAAATAAAAGAAATATGGCCGTATGATATTATTGTAAGGCTATTTTTTCTTGATATTCACTGTGTTCGGTATTATAATGATAAAAAAGGAGCTGAAAATTATGAATGGATTCGGAAGAAAGATAAAAAGGCTGAGAGCGGAAAAAAATTTATCGATAGGGGAGGCGGCCCTTAAACTGGAGCTTAACAAGGGCTCACTTTCACGGTATGAAAACGGCAGTGTGGAACCGTCTTTAAGCATGGCAAAAAAGCTTGCGGATTTTTATAATGTGTCGTTAGACTGGCTTGCAGAGCCTGATATTGACGAAGCTTTGTAAAAAAGGCTTTGTTATAGCTTCAGCCTATAACTATTTATAGTTTCTGTAAATAGTTATGGCTGCAGAAAAAACAGTAGAAATCAAAAACCTTTACAAAACCTACGGCGACGGCGAGGCAAAGGTAGAGGCTTTAAAAAATATTAATATAGATATATATAAGGGAGAAATTTTCGGCATAATAGGCCTTTCAGGCGCAGGAAAAAGCTCTCTTGTAAGGTGTATAAACCTTTTGGAGGTTCCCGAGAGGGGAGAGGTTTCAATAAACGGCAAGGATATCACAAAAATAAGCAAGGCCGAGCTCAGGAAGGAAAGAAAAAACATAGGCATGATTTTTCAGCACTTCAACCTTCTTATGAATTCAACCGTTTATGACAATATAGCTTTTCCTCTTAAGCTTATTAAAACCCCAAAGGAAAAAATAGAAAAAAGAGTAACCGAGCTTTTGGAAATTGTAGGCCTTTCGGATAAAAAAGATGTTTATCCCTCACAGCTTTCCGGCGGCCAAAAGCAGAGAGTGGGCATAGCCAGAGCAATAGCCACCGAGCCCGACATTATAATGTGTGACGAGGCTACCTCCGCTCTTGACCCGGAAACCACAAAGTCTATTTTACAGCTTATAAAGGAAATCAACGCCAAGCTGAGAGTTACCGTTATTATAATTACCCATGAGATGGAGGTTATAAAGCAGGTCTGCGACAGAGTAGCCGTTTTAAACCATGGTGAAATCGCCGAAACGGGAAATGTTTCCGACATATACATAAACCCTGCTACGGAAACGGCGAAGAAGTTCTTTAAGTCAATAGACACGAAGCTTGACAATAATATATATCAAAAGGCCCTTAAAGAGCCGGGGGTCGTTATTCAGGCCATATTCAGAGGTGACAAGTCTACCGACCCTTATATAAGCAATATGATAAAGGAATATGACGTTACGGCGGCTATTCTTTTGGGAAACATACAAAGTATGGAGAATATGCTTGTGGGAACTCTTATTTTAAGGGTTGACGGAAAAAAAGAAAATGTCAGCGCCGCACTTAAATATCTTGAAAACAGCGGTGTAATTGTGGAGGTGCTGAAATGACGGAATTTATAAACGAATCTTTGACAAACCCCGAATATTGGGCCGGCATAAACAAGATAATTACTCCGGAAATAGTAAACACAATTTATATGGTTTTCTTTTCAAGTCTTTTTTCTATTATAATAGGAAGTATTTTGGGCATAATACTTTATGTGACCCAGAAGGACAACATTCTTGAAAACACACCTGTAAACAGTGTAATAGGTACTATAGTAAACATAGGCCGTTCAATTCCCTTTGTTATTCTTATGATAGCCGTTTTCCCCCTTGCAAGATTCATCGTGGGAACAAGCATAGGTTCAACGGCTTCAATCGTTCCCCTAACTGTTGCGGCTACGCCCTTTGTAGCAAGAATGATTGAACAGTCGCTGAATGAGCTTGACAGGGGTGTTATAGAAGCTTCGGTTTCTATGGGAGCAAACGAAGCGGAAATAATAACAAAGGTTATGCTGCCCGAGGCGGCGCCTTCTATTATTTCCAGTATTACAATAACGATTATAAACATAATAGGCTATTCGGCTATGGCCGGCACAATCGGCGGCGGCGGCTTGGGCGACGTTTGTATACGCTACGGCTACCAGCGCTCCCGTACGGACATACTTATATACAGTGTTATTATTATGATTATAATGGTTCAGCTTATACAGCTGGTGGGAAATTTCTTCTCAAAGCGCTTTGACAAGCGTTAAAGCGTAAATTAAGGCAATTCATTTTGCAAAAAATTTAACATACATTATTTCAAAGGAGAGAAATACAATGAAAAGAAAATTAAGTTTAGCGGCTTTGCTTATGGCTTCTGTTCTTGCTTTTACAGCCTGCGGAGGTTCTAAAGCTTCAACTGACGAAACAGCCGACGCAGACACACAGGCCGAAGAAACAGACGAAACAGCCGGCGAAGACGAAACAGGCGAGCTTGTTACTCTTAAAGTGGGCGCAACAGCTGTTCCTCATGCGGAAATATTAAACGAGGTTGTTGACGACCTTGCAGAAGAGGGAATTGACCTTCAGGTTGTTGAATTCTCAGATTACACACTTATAAACAAGGCTCTCGTTGAGGGAGAGGTTGACGCAAACTACTTCCAGCATCAGCCCTATCTTGATGAATTTATTGCCGAAAGCGGCGCAGATCTTGTTTCCGCAGCAGGCATCCACATCGAGCCTATGGGTATCTATTCAGAATCTATCGTTTCACTTGACGAGCTTAAGGAAGGCGACAAGGTCGGCGTTCCCAATGACGCCACAAACGAAGGCAGAGCACTTCTCCTTCTTCAGAGCGAAGGCCTTATAACACTTGCAAGCGATTCTCTTACACAGACTCCTGCCGATATTGTTGAAAACAACCTTGGCCTTGAGTTTGTTGAGCTTGCTGCAGAACAGCTTCCCAGAACATTAAGTGAAACAACTATTTCCGTTATTAACACAAACTACGCTCTTGAGGGCGGCCTTTCACCCAGTGAAGACGCTATTGCTATGGAAGCAGGAGATTCACCCTATGTTAACATTGTAGCAGTCAGAGCAGAGGACGCAGACAGCGAAAATATCGCAAAGCTTGTTGACGCTCTTACATCAGACGAAGTAAGAACATTCATAAACGAACAGTATAACGGCGAGGTAGTTCCTGTATTCTGATAAAAGGGTTAATTATTGACAGATAATTAAAAATTATTATTAAACACAAAATGCTCACCTGAGATGTTAAAATCTCCGGTGAGCATTTTTTATGAAATATTCTTTAAATACCGTCCTTTTTTCGGCCGTAAATTATGAAGCAGACAATAAAGAATATTATGCCGCAGGCAGTCGTTACGGGGGTTGAGATACCTATATATGTAAGTGACGTATTGGGAAGTCTTGACATAAACAGGGCAACGGGTATACGTATAAGAAAGGCCGAGGCTATGCCCTGAATCATAACAGGAAGGCTTCTTCCGCAGCCGTTGAAATAGCCTATGCTGCCGAAGAGAATACAGGTTAAAATACATTCTGCCGAAAAGCCCTTTAAATAAGCGGCGCTTTGAAGAATAACATCTTTGTCGTCGGTGAAAAGAGATGACAAAAGATCGCCTCTGAAAAATCCGAAATAAAATATTATAATTCCCAAACAGCAGCCCGTGAAAACAGTGGTGTAAAAGCCCTGTCTCGCCCTCTTTTTCTTTCCGGCTCCCATATTTTGAGCCACATAGGCGGAAACACTCTGCATAACCGTTGAAGGCACAAGCATTATAAATGAGACAAGCTTTTGGGCTACGCCGTAGCCTGCCGAGGGCATAAGACCCATATTATTTACTATAGAGTTTATAACAAGAAATGAAACCTGAACCATAGCCTCCTGAAGGGCAATGGGAACACCTACATTTATAATTCTCTTCATTTTTTGGCGGTGAATTTTTATCTGTTTAAGAGAAAAAGTAAATGGCAGATTTTGATGTTTTAAAACAGGCAGAGAAACAACAACCGAAACAAACTGGGCCAAAACCGTGGCCATAGCAGCTCCGGCGGCGTCAAGCTTTAAAACAGCGACGAAAAACAAATCGCCTATTATGTTTACAACGCAGGCTATACACACAAATATAAAGGGCAGCTTGGCGTTTCCCACTCCTCTTAAAATGCTGCTTATTACATTATAGGCTATAATAACCAGAATTCCGCCGGAACAAATTCTCAAATATGTAACGGCCTTGTCAAAGCTTTCTTCGGGAACCTGTAAAATATTTGCTATTCCCGTGGCAAACAGCTCCAGTAAAATCGTAAGAGCAACACCCACTGTAAAAAACACAACTACGGTCGTTCCCACGGTGTCGCCGGCTTTGTCGGGGCGGTTTTCACCTATATACTGGCCTATTACAACAGTGGCCCCCATAGCAAGGCTTGTGATTATAAGCGTTACCATCTGCATAAAGCTGCTGCCGGTTCCTACGGCGGAAATACTGGCTGCGTCTCCGAAAAAACCCACAACCAAAAGGTCAACGGCGCCGTAGGCCGCCTGAAGAACCATAGCCCCGAAAACAGGCACGGCAAATCTTATTATCGACCAAAAAACCGACCCCTCGGTAAAGGAAATCTCCTTCTTTGCTTTCTTTTCCATATATAAAACCTCTTC
>JAJQCI010000279.1 GCA_021202835.1 Clostridiales bacterium
TGAAAACATCATTAAAGCTCATTTTCTTTTCTGCTTCCTCGCCCTGTTTTCATACCGTATACTAAAAAAGCCGGGCTTTAAATATACAGGCAATGAGATATCAGACACATTAAAATCAATGAACTTTGCCGGAATCGGCAGGCGGCGCTTAGTTTTTCTGTACAAACGTGAAAAGAATCACAAACGGCCTCCGCAAAATCCTGCTGTCGACAACCCCCTCCCTTAAGGGGGGGGGAAGTGCTTCAGGTCTGCGAGCCCAAGCCTAATTTCAAAGGGTCACGCCGGGGAATTTTCGGGTAATTCCTCTCTTTCCCTATTACTTTTTACGCAAAAATATAGTATAATTTAAAGCGGCAGTGATTATGGAATTATACTAAACGCCAATTGAATTTAAAGAGCATGTTTTTTACAGCATCCCGGTTAAATATATTTTAACCGCAAATATTTCAGGCGTTTATTATAACCGCTGTCCCCTATTTATTTTGATGAGAAAATTATATTAATTACGAGAGGTGCACAATATGAGAAAGCTTAAAAAGGTTATAAAGGAGGAATATGTAAGAGACAAGGTGTTTTGCAATTGCTGCGGAGAAGAGATTGAAATGGCTTTTTCGGAGCAGGTGGGGAATTATCTGTCGGTAGACAAAAGGTGGGGCTACGGCTCAGGCTTTGACGGGGAATATCACAGCTTCGACCTCTGCGAGGGCTGTTACAGAAAGATAATATCAAAATTTAAAATTCCGCCGGTTGACAGGCGTCACGACGGAGAGGAATAATTTTTTTGCCGCCTTGAATTAAATTCTTCGAAAGAGGCAATAATTTCCGTATAGAATCACAGATTTTTTACGGAAAGGAAGATAGTCAAAATGTTTAATTTAAGTACGGTGCTTGTTGTTTCACAGCTTATTTTTTCGGTTGTGGCAATAATATATTTTGTAACAACAATGAAAAACCACAGGTCAAGCGTTAAAACAATACGCTTAAGCTCTGAAAAGGAAAGAATCGAGCTGAGGCGTCTAAGGGGCATTCACTTAACAGAACCCCTCTCCGAAAAAGCCAGACCCAAAGCCCTAAACGAAATAGTAGGGCAGGAAAAGGGCATCGAAGCCCTGAGAGCCGCCCTTATGGGCGAAAACCCACAGCATGTCATAATCTACGGCCCGCCCGGGGTTGGGAAAACCGCCGTTTCAAGGCTTATTCTTGAGGAGGCCAAGCGCTCGGCAGATTCTCCCTTTAAGAAAAACGCCCCCTTTGTGGAGATGGACTCGGCAATCTTACAGTTTGATGAAAGAAATATTGCCGACCCTCTTATGGGCTCTGTTCACGACCCTATTTATCAGGGGGCAGGGGCCTACGGCTCTGCCGGGGTTCCACGGCCCAAGCCCGGAGCGGTAACAAAGGCTCACGGCGGCATTCTCTTTCTTGATGAAATAGGAGAGCTTCACCCCTATCAGCTTAACAGGCTTTTAAAGGTTTTGGAAGACAGAAAGGTGTTTTTAAACAGCTCCTATTATTCCCCCGAGGATGATAACATTCCGCCCTATATTCACGATGTTTTCCAAAACGGCCTGCCGGCGGATTTCAGGCTTGTGGGCGCAACAACCAAATCACCCGGTGAGATTCCCGAAGCGCTTAGAAGCCGCTGTCGTGAAGTGTTTTTTAACCCTCTCACTCCCGAACAGGTGGAGAAAATCGCCGCAGGCTCCTGCACTAAGGCAGGCTTCACATATGAAGCCGAGGTTCCCGGGATTGCTGCGGAATATTGTGAAAACGGCAGAAACACTGTAAATATAATTCAAACTGCTGCGTCGGTGGCGAAGCTTGACGGCAGAAAAAATATTAAGCCCGAGGATATTTTAAAAGCGGCCGATTTCGGCAGACTTGCCCCGGTTTACAGACAAAAGCTGTGTAAGGGCGGAGTGGGAATGGTAAACGGCCTTGCCGTAACAGGAGGCGGAAGCGGCTGTGTTCTGCCTGTTGAAGCCGTCTGTAAAAAAGGCAGGGGCAGCCTTAATATAACGGGAATCGTTGAAAAGGAAGAAATAAATTCGGGAAACAGAAAGATGATAAGAAAAGGCACGGCCTTCGCTTCGGCGGAAAACGCTCTTACCGTTTTAAATACTATTTTCGGCATAGATACCTCAAAATATGACTTTCACATTAATTTCCCCGGCGGAATTCCCGTTGACGGCCCTTCGGCAGGGGTGGCTGTGTTCTGCGCAATGTATTCCGCCGTAACAGGAAAGCCTGCAGGAGACAAAACGGTTATGACAGGAGAACTGGGAATAAAGGGCGACGTTCTTCCCGTAGGCGGAATTGAAGAAAAGCTTTCCGCCGGAAAGGCCGCCGGCGCTCTGACGGCTGTTATTCCCAAGGGAGTTTATGCCGAAAAATATGAGACTCTTTGCCCCGAGATTATTGCTGCGGAAAATATAACCGATGTTGTAGACGCCGTATTTAAAAAGGAAGCCGAAATTTCAGACAAAATCGCATAAACGAAGATACTAAAAAGCGCCGAATAAAATCGACGCTTTTAGTATCATTCATTTTAAAATTATGTCAGAGCTTACTTTATAAACTCCGTTTTGAAGCTTTTGTATGCAGTTATTATCCTCCAATTTTTTCATAACCTTATGAATAGTTTCTTGTGAAACCTTTGTATCTGCGGCAATTTTGCGATAAGTGCCTATAAACAAATTATCAGGATCTGTGTGTTCGGATATGTATATAATAACATCAAGCTGTTTGCTTTCCAACATACCTAAAATTTTCGGCAAAGCAGATTTTTTTGTTTTTCTCCTGTTTATATTCCCTTTGCTGCCGCTGTTTCCGGATGCTCCGGAAAAACCGTCTGGCCCCTTTAAGTCTTCGGGGGTGGTTATTTTTATGTTTGAATATGAGCCTGCGGTCATTTTTACTTTTACGCCCACATATTCCGCCGCCGCAGAGTCGTCTGTTACAATAAGACCTTCCTTAATAATTCGGTTATAGGCCTCCTTTATTGTGTTAAGCTCAAAAGCCTGGGGTGTTTGTGCGTTCCAAAGAAGGCTTCTGTCGGGAGTTGTTTCAACAAAGCCGTCGGGGGAACATACCTTTATTGTATCTTTTGCCTTTACGCCCATAACACATGCCTTATAGACCTTAACCTCTTCAATAATTTTAACAATGTCGTCCGGTTCAATAAATGGGCGGACTCCGTCGTGAATAAGCACATAATCCATATCGGCCGAAAGAGCCATAAGGCCGTTAAAAACCGAGTTTTGGCCCTCGGCTCCCCCGGAAACAAAGGCATAAAGCTTTTTTATATTCTTTAAAATATCCCTTGTAAGCTCTATGTTGTTTTTGCCTGTTACTACAACGATTTCATCTATTTCGGAGCAGCCTTCGAATTTTTCAGCAGTATGGAGAAGAATGGGTTTTCCCTTTAAAAGAATAAACTGCTTCGGAACCGCCGCCCCCATTCTTTTGCCTGTTCCTGCGGCAACTATAACAGCGCCTGTTTTTGCCATTTTCTGTCTCCTTTATGAAAGCGAAAGCATCCTGTCAAGGGCTTTGACTGCGACCTCGGCGGTTTTTACATCTACAAACAAATGTCTCGAAAAATCGCCCTTCTTTATTTCTTCAAGTGTTTCCAAAAGATTTTCGGCAGTAATCTTGTTCATATTTCTGCAGACACTCTTTGAGTCTAAAATTTTAATATCCTTGTCGGGGTTCGCTTTTATGAGCCTGTCAACAAGATTCTTTTCCGTTCCCACAATAAATTTACTGCCGGCAGGGGCATTTTTAACCTGATTTATAAGATATTCCGTTGAGCCCTTTCCGTCGGCCTTTTCGGCAATTTTATAACGGCATTCCGGATGAAGAATAATTTTATAATCAGGGAAAGCCTTTCTTGCTTCGTCGAAGGTTTCGTCTGTTATAAAGTGGTGAACATGGCAGTAGCCGCCCCAGAGAACGATTTTAACATCCTCTTTTTTGCAGTCATAATAAAGATTGTCTCTCGTTTGGTCATAAACAGCCATATCAGAAAGCTTGACTCCTAAGTCTGCCGCCGTATTTCTTCCCAAATTTTGGTCGGGCAGGAAGAGAACTATTTTATTCTGAGAAAGCTCCCACTTAAGAATTTTGTCGGCGTTTCCCGAGGTAACAACAGTTCCGCCGTAATTTCCGCAGAAAGCCTTTACCTCTGCTTTTGAATTAACATATGTAATAGGAAGAATTTTGCCCTCGCCGAACTCTGCGGTAAGCTTTTTCATACATTTTTCGGCTGTTTTTCTGTCTGCCATATCGGCCATAGGGCAGCCGGCATCGGTGGCAGGCAGGAGAACCCTTTGATAGTCTTCCGTCAAAATGTCGGCTGTCTCAGCCATAAAATGAACACCGCAGAAAACTATGTATTTTGCTTTTTTGTTTTTGTTTGCAATTTGGGCAAGCTTAAGAGAATCGCCTACGGCGTCGGCCGCAGCCACGATATCGTCTGTCTGATAATGATGAGCCAGAATAAAAAGCTCGTCACCCATTTCTTCTTTTATTTTTTTTATTTCATTTATCATAAAAATTCCTCTTTCAAAAAT
>JAJQCI010000106.1:0-1563 GCA_021202835.1 Clostridiales bacterium
GAACTGTTATATATTGTTGACGGTTATTGAATGGGCTTGCTGCAGGGTTTTGCCGATTTTTACCATTTTATAAAATTAAGGAGTATATATTATGATATTAAACAATAACGTTTTTGTTGTTTTCGGAAATGATAAGGTTGCAGGCAAAGTTGCGGCAATGCTTAAAACCGGCGGAATTTATCCCAATGCCGTTATGCATACGGGTTCATCGCTTTTGTCCGTGCTGAACCAATACGACGAGGGCGTTATAGTATGCGGAACACGCTTTAAGGACACTGTGCTTTTTGATATTATAGATTATATACCCGAATGTTTTCATATTGTTACCGTAGGCACTATGGACCACCTTGACGACCTGCCGAACAATCGTGTCTTTAAGCTTACCGTTCCTCTTAACAGAACCGATCTTATTTATTCCGTCAGTATGCTTATGAACCTTAATAACCACAGGGCTCTTATACATAACCAGTTCAGAACGGAAAACGAGGAAATTATAATACAGCAGGCAAAGGGCGTGCTTATACATAAATATCATATGACGGAAGAACAGGCTCACCGCTATATGCAGACAAAAAGCATGAACACCGGTGAAAAAATGATTAACATTGCCCGCCTTATACTTAACTAGCCGGCTCCCGACAGAAAAGATCTTCGGGAGCTTTTCCAAGCTGTCTCTTGCACCGGCCTGCCAGCTGTTCAGCGCTTATGTTCCTGAAAAAACACACGGCTGGGCTGCTGCGATTTTTGAGCTTTCCGGGTGAAACTTGCGGTAAGGTTTGATTGACAAAGACCCCTTGAAAGGGTATTATTATATACAGACGGGAGACTTCGTCTTTTCCGCCGAAAAGTTTTAATCGGCAGGGGATCACGGCTTTCCTGCCTCGGGAGTTTTTTTATGGATATATCTGTAGTAATTGTAAATTATAATACAAAGGAGCTTTGCAGACAGGCTGTTGAGGCCGTTCTTAACAATTTGGACGACTTGTCTGCCGAGGTTATAGTAGCCGACAATTCCTCCAAAAGGGCGGAGTTTTTCACCTCTGACGACAGCCGTGTCAGAGTGTTTTCACGCCTTCCAAACAAGGGCTTCGGAACTGCCTCAAACTTCGGGGCGAGAAAGGCGCTCGGCAGATATATACTGTTCTTAAATTCAGACACTATTATGCAGCCGGGCACTCTTAAAAGGGTCGTCACATATATGGACGAAAACCCGGATGTAGGCTGCGCCGGAATAAGAACCCTTTTGGAAGACGGCACGTTAGACCATGGCTGTAAGAGAGGTTTTCCCACGCCTTTTAACTCATTCTGCTATTTTTTAAAGCTGGACAGGCTGTTTCCCCAAAATAAGGCCATAGGAGGCTATAGGCTCACCTATATAGACGAGATGGAAACGGCCGAAGTTGAATGTGTTTCAGGCTCCTTTATGATTATGCCGAAGGAGGTGTTTTGGGAGACAGAAGGCTTTGACGAAAACATATTTATGCACGGAGAGGACATCGACCTTTGCTGCAGAATAAGGCTTTCGGGGAAAAAAATAGTATATTTGGGCGATGTATATATGAT
>JAJQCI010000106.1:1573-4560 GCA_021202835.1 Clostridiales bacterium
ATATGATACATCTTAAAGGCAGAAGTACTCTTAAAACAAGAAACATAAACAATATAAAAAATTTCTACAGCGGAATTATATATGTTTATGACAAATATTATAAAGACAAACACGGCAGATTCGAAAATAATATGTTTCATTTCTTCATTAAATTAAAATATTATATGACCATTTTAGGCCATTACATTTTGGGAGGCAAATGAAGCAGCGGCGGCGCCGGATGTGCAGCTTAACTGTTGTGAGCGTTTGGTGCTGCGCCCGTGCAAAATCCACTGCCGAGCTGTCAGAAAAAGAAGCAATAAAGAAAGCGGAAAAATATGACTGGTTTAAAAAAGCTTATAGGCTATTTTAAGAAAAACGGTATAAAAAACACTGCGGCTAAGGTGTATGAATACAGACTTTATAAAAAGCGTGCAAAATTATATATGGCTAAAACCGCCCTAACAGAAGATGAGCTTAAATTTCAGAGAGAGCGGTGGTTTATAAGAGGTATAAAATTCAGTGTTGTTGTTCCTCTTTATAACTCTGACCCCCAATATTTGGCTGAATTGATAAAATCCGTAATTTCTCAGACCTACGGAAAGTGGGAGCTTATTCTGATTGACGGAAGCCCTTTAAGCTATACCTTGGGAGAAGAAACCGCCATAAACTATATAAAAGAGGATAAGAGAGTCAAATATCGCCGCCTGGGCGGAAATTTGGGAATTTCCGAAAACACAAACATAGGTGTGTCGGCAGGCAGCGGCGAATATATAGTCTTTGCAGACCATGACGACATCTTAAGCCCCGACGCTCTATACAGGGCAGCAAAGGCAATAGAAGAAACAAAGGCTGATTTTCTTTATTCTGACGAAATGAATTTCAGCGGAAGCCCGGAAAACATTTCTGCGGTAACATTAAAGCCCGATTTCAGCAAATATACACTCTGGGGCATAAACTACATAGGTCATATGTGCGTTGTTAAAAGAGAATTATTCGATAAAGTGGGCAGGCTTCGCAGTGAATTTGACGGAAGTCAGGATTATGACCTTGTTTTGAGGCTTTCCGAAAAGGCGGAAAAAATTTGTCACATACCCTATGTGCTTTACTACTGGCGGATACACAGCGGTTCTGTAGCTTCGGGAATAGAAGCAAAAAACTACTGCCTTGAAAGGGCAAAAGAGGCCTTAAAAGAGCACATTGAGGGCCTGGGGGTTCAGGCCGAAATAAGTGATATAGCAGGAGCCGAATCGGCCTACCGCATAAAAACAAACTGTGACAAAAAAGCAAAAATAAGCCTTATAATCTGCTTTTCGGGAAGTGAAAGAAAATTTGAAAAATATATGTCCGGTATTTTCGCTGCCCTTTCGGAAAATGTGGTTGAAATTATTTCCGTAGGTGGCTATAATATATATGATGAAGTAAAAAATACAGACTTTTCACAGGAATACAGCTTTTCCAAAATGGCTGACATAGGGGCAAGAAAGGCAAAGGGAGACATTCTTATGTTTCTCGACTGTCACATTTCTCCCAAGCCGGGATTTTTGGAGGAAATGGCAGCTTTCTGCTCATTTGAAGACGTTGGCTGTGTGGGAGGAAAGCTTGTTGACGGCAGAGGGCGTGTTTATGCCCTGGGTTTCCGTCTTGACCTGGCCGAGGTTCTTGTGCCTTATTTAAAGGGCCTTCCTCAAAACGGATTGGGCTATATGCGGCGGCTTAAAATAGCCGGAAACGTGTCCTGCCTATACGGCGGCTTTATGATGGTTAAGCGGAAGGACTTTATTTCCGTAGGGGGCTTTGACGAAAAAATGGGCGCCCTCAGCTGCGGAGCTGACCTTTGTCTGAGGCTTTTAAACAGAGGAAACAATGTTGTAAGCCCCTATGCCGCAGGGGTTGTTTCGGGAAAGCTGGATGAAAATCTTGATGAGTTTTACAGTCTTAACAGATATGCCGCTGAGGCGGAAGATAAATTTTTAAAGGAGTTATGATATATGAAAATCGGTTTTATAGGCTGCGGAAATATGGCATCTGCAATTATGGGCGGACTTATAGGAAATGATGTTTTTAAGCCCGAAGAAATTATTGCAGCAGATTCATATGAAGGAAGCCTTAAGAAGGCAAGAGAAAAATACGGCGTTTTTGTAACGGGCGACAATACAGAGTGTGTAAAGCTTTCGGAGGTTATTGTTCTTTCCGTTAAGCCCCAGTATTATAAAGAGGTTATAGATGAAATAAAGGAATTTGTTTCAGTTGACAAGCTTGTCATAACAATAGCCCCGGGAAAGACAATAAAGTGGCTTGAAGAAAGCTTCAGCGGACGTGTTAAAATCATAAGAACCATGCCCAATACCCCTGCCCTTATAGGCGAAGGAATGACAGGTGTCTGCAAGAATCAATATGTAACCGAAAAGGATATGGAATATGCCCTTAAAATTTTATCAAGCTTCGGCAAAGCAGAGGTTGTGAGCGAAAGCGTTATGGACAGCGTTGTTGCCGTCAGCGGAAGCTCCCCTGCCTATGTATTTATGCTTATTGAAGCTATGGCAGACGGCGCCGTTGCCGCCGGAATGGCAAGGCCGGCAGCCTACCGCTTTGCGGCTCAGGCAGTTTTGGGCAGCGCAAAAATGGTCCTCGAAACGGGAAAGCACCCCGGCGAGCTTAAGGATATGGTCTGCTCCCCTGCCGGAACAACTATAGGCGCC
This sequence comes from Clostridiales bacterium, assembly GCA_021202835.1. Classification (GTDB taxonomy): domain Bacteria; phylum Bacillota; class Clostridia; order Lachnospirales; family CAG-274; genus JAJQCI01. Next base: position 4,255 of record JAJQCI010000106.1, read on the forward strand.
GTAAAGGTTTTGGAGGAAAAAGGCTTCAGAGGCGCCGTTATGGACGCTATGGAGAAATGCGTTGAAATCTGTAAGGGTATGTAACGACTTCCGGACAGACAAAGCATTATTGCGGAATTTATAATATAAGTAATATAAAAGGGCTTTATCCGTTATTCTTCAGGATAAAACCCTTTTTCTGCTTTCAAATAATCTAAGCTTTCATTAATGTTAAATGTCACTTCGCAGTTAATTTTATTAAGTATTTCCATACACACTCTGTTAATGTCTATTTGCGGATATTCTCCCTCCGCCACAAATATATTA
>JAJQCI010000084.1 GCA_021202835.1 Clostridiales bacterium
TATAAACAGAGAATTAAGCTGGCTTGAATTCAACGAAAGAGTTCTTGAGGAGGCCTTTGACAAAACAAACCCCATTATGGAAAGGTTTAAGTTTCTTGCCATAACAGCCTCGAATATGGACGAATTTTTCATGGTAAGAGTTGCCGGTCTTATGGAACAGGTTTTTGCGGGAAAGACAAGCACGGATATTTCCGGCCTTACTCCCGATATGCAGCTTGAAAAAATCGCCGTCAAAACCCACGACATGGTTATGCGCCAATACAGCTGTTTAAACAGAAGCCTTATTCCCGGCTTAAGAGAAGAGAAAATATTCTTCAAGAAATACGGTGAATTAAATTCTGAACAAAAGGACTTTGTTAAGGCATATTTCAACACAACCCTTTTCCCTATTTTGACCCCAATGGCTATAGACTCGAGCCGCCCTTTCCCCCTTGTTTATAACAAGAGCCTTAACCTTATAGTTGAGCTTGAAAGCAAGGAGGATAAATTTGCGGTTGTAGAGGTTCCCTCTGTTGTGCCGAGAATTATAGAGCTGCCTAAAGACGGCGAAAACAGAATTTTCATTTTCTCAGAGGATATAATAAAACACTTTATGCCTAAGCTTTTTGAGGGCAGAACTGTTTTGTCATCTTCGGCCTTCAGAATAACCAGAAACTCCGACCTTGAAATAGACGAAGATGAAAGACACGATCTTCTTGCGGAAATAAAGGAATCCATAAAGAAAAGAAAATGGGGCGAGCTCGTAAGGCTTGAGCTTGAAAAAGAAATAAGCGCCAATTCATTTAACTTTCTTCTTGAACGTCTGGAACTCAGTTCAAACTATATTTATCACATAAACGGAATTCTGGATTTAACCGCAGGCTTCCAAATCGCCGGAATTTCAGGCTGCTCACACCTTTGTGACGGCCCTATGCCTCCTATAGGGGTTAAAGCCTTTCGTGACAGAGACATGTTTGAGGCAATAAAAGAAAGAGATATTTTGGTTCACCACCCCTATGAATCCTTTGACTGTGTTGTAAACTTTGTAAAAACCGCCGCCGCAGATCCCCTTGTTTTAGCTATAAAACAAACTCTTTACAGAGTATCGGGAAACTCCCCCATTATAGGCGCCCTGATTCAGGCTGCCGAAAACGGCAAGCAGGTTACCGTTTTGGTTGAGCTTAAGGCAAGGTTTGACGAAGAAAACAATATAAACTGGGCAAGAAAGCTCGAAAAAGCCGGCTGTCACGTTGTCTACGGCCTTATGGGCTTAAAAACCCACTGCAAGCTGTGTATGGTGGTAAGAAAGGAAAGCGACGGAATCCACCGTTATGTTCATCTGGGAACAGGCAACTACAACGACAAAACGGCGAAGCTTTACACCGATTTGGGTATGTTTACCGCAAAGGAAAGCTACGGCGCCGATGTTTCGAAGCTGTTTAACGTTTTGACAGGCTATTCAAAATCAACAAGCTATCAGGAGATAGCCGCCGCTCCCACAAACCTGCGTGAAATGCTAATTAAAAACATAAACAGAGAAGCCCAAAACGCAAGAGACGGAAAGGAAGCTAAAATTTCGGCCAAAATGAACTCTCTTGTTGACGACGGAATTATAAAGGCTCTCTATGAAGCTGCCGAAGCAGGGGTAAAAATAAATCTTGTTGTAAGAGGAATCTGCTGTCTGCGCCCCGGCGTAAAGGGTGTAAGCGAAAACATAAGAGTAATAAGCATTGTAGGCAGATTTTTGGAGCACTCCAGAATATACTGGTTTGAAAACGGCGGCTCGCCTAAGGTTTATCTTTCCAGCGCCGACTGGATGCCCAGAAATTTAAACCGCCGTGTAGAGGTTGCCTTTGCCGTTGAAGACGAGGCCCTTAAGAAAGAGGTTACGGAGATACTTAACATAACCCTTTCCGACACAATAAAGGCAAGATTTATGGAAAGCGACGGAACATATAAAAGAGTAGACAAAAGAGGCAAGGAGCCCGTCCACTCTCAGATGCTCTTTTATGAAAACGCCAAAGCTAAAAACCGTCCGGACCCGGTTGAAAAACACGATAGCTTTATTCCCATAACAAGTGAAACAGGCAAACCCTTATAAAATTTTGCATAAACCCGAAAGGGCGCATAAACCTGATTTAGATTTATGCGCCCTTTTATTATTTAAATAACAGTTTATGAATTATTTTAAAACTTCTGCAATAAAATCGGAAATTTCTTTATTTTTGCTGTTTTCGAAGAAATACTTTTTAAAAGCATCGCCGGAAACGGTTTCCTTAAGGAAGTCTCTGTCGATTTCATTAAGAATTGTCATAATGTCTTTATAAGTAATTTCCTTTACGCCGTCAAGAATTTTTTTGTTGCGCTGTTCGGGAACAACTCTCTCCTTGGGATATCCTCCGCCGGGCTCTGTTGAAAAAAGCTTGTCGAACATATATTCAAGATTAAGCGCTGCGCCCCAGCCGAAGCCCTTTGCAAAAGGAATGGCAACGCAGTTTCCGGCGTTAATCTGTGAGAACATATAAGCGTCGGAAGGGTCAACAATGTGACCGCAGAGAACCTTCGGGAAGGAATTGCAGGCCAGCATAGCGCCCTCACCTGTGCCGCAGCCTGTTACAACATAGTCTGCCGCTCCGGAATTAATAAGTATGGCCGCAAGGAGCCCTGCCTGAACGTATGTAAGCTGGTTTGTGTCGTCAGCCGAAAACATACCGTAGTTATAAACCGTGTGACCCAAAGGCTCCGCAACCTTTTTAAGACTGTCGAAAATCAAGCTGTTCTTTCCTGCCTGTGAATTTTCGTTGATTAATGCAATTTTCATTTTCATCCTCCTCATTTCCCCGAGAAGCCGCCCATCAAAGACTCCTTCGGATAATTTTTATGTAATAATTTTATAACAAATTCGTAACAAAGTCAAGCCCACTTTAAAATTCCGTCATGGCAAAAGCTCAAGAGTCGAAACAATTGTAACAGTTCAGCCGTGCGCTTCGCAGGAAAGTTGACCCAATACTGTTTTAATTTCTTAATTATGTTTAAGTACTTCTTTTTACCGTTCTATAAAAACAAGTGTAAAATTTTGTGGGCCGACAGAGCCCAAAAACTATAAAGCAGCTTCCCCAAAAGCCTAATCGGCTGTAATTTCAATTGACAAGAATCATTTTTTAGTTCATAATTAGATTCAGTTAATTTATATGACAGGAGATTTTTTATGATAAAAGGAACTGCTGTGGCGGCTGAGTTTAACCCTCTTCACAACGGCCACAAATATATAATGAAACAGGCAAAAATCAAAACCGGGTCAGACTTTGCAGGGGTTGTTATGAGCGGAAGCTTTACCCAAAGGGGAGAGCCGGCAGCTTTTGACAAATTTTCAAGAACAAAGGCGGCTCTTTTAAACGGAGCAGACATTGTTTTGGAACTGCCGGTTGTTTATGCCACAGGGGCTGCAGACATTTTTGCACGGGGCTGCTGTGAAACAATTATAAAAGCCGGAATATTCGTCAGTATGGTGTTTGGCTGTGAAACTGAAAATATGGGGAATTTGGAAGCGGCCGGAGAGATTTTGGCCTGCGAAACGGATAACTTTAAGCTGGCTTTAAGAGAAAATTCCCAAAAGGGCTTTAGCTATCCCAAGGCAAGAGAGCTTGCGCTGTGCTCAGTTCTGTCTGTTGACAGTGAAACCCTTTCTTCACCAAACAATATTTTGGCGGTTGAATATATAAAACAGCTTAAAATATTGAATTCAGATGTTGTACCGGTAGGAATAAAGCGTCTCGGTTCGGATTATAATGACGAAAGAATATATCAGGGCTTTTCTTCCGCAGCAGCAGTAAGAAAGGCTTTAGAAGAAAACCGCACAGATGAAGTCAAAAAGGCGGTTCCCGAAAATGTTTTTAGTTTATATATAGAAGAAATGCGTAAGCCACTGCCTACACTTAACGATTTCGGAGAGGCTCTGCGTTATCTTATACTAAAAAAAGGTCCTGATGGGCTTAGGGAAATAAGCGACATAACTGAGGGGCTTGAAAACAAAATTTATAAAAATTCCGATTTCGAAACAGTAGACGGGCTTATAGACAGCCTGAAATCAAAGCGCTATACCAGAACAAAGCTTATAAGAGGGCTTCTGCACATACTTCTGGATATTAAAAAAAGCGACGTTTTGCCGCCGAAGCCTTTGCCTTATATAAGGGTTTTGGGTGTTAAAAATGATAAAAAACACCTTCTTAAAGACATAAGAGAAAAATCATCTCTGCCTGTTATAATAAACCCCAAAAAGGATGTTGAGCGGCTTTCCGTTCAAGGAAAAGAAATGTTTGAAAAGGAGATTTTTGCTTCAAACCTTTATAATATTAAAGAAAAAGCTGTTGATTTTACAAAAGGGCTTATAATTATATAACATAACAGTTCGGAAGCCTATGCAGAGCTGGGCTTTGATCGGAGTCAGTGAAAAAAATGTTTGAAAACCCGAGCCGGCAAAAATTTTTTAGTTTATTACAAATTTTTTTGGAAATTTGTAACAGCTCAGCAGGGCGAGAGCTGAGCTGTTACAAAATTTATAAGAGACAA
>JAJQCI010000184.1 GCA_021202835.1 Clostridiales bacterium
CAACAACAAAGATCACTTGAACGTTTTGCACTGGAATTTGAGGAAAAAGTTAAATCGGGAGAGGTTATAGACAGCCGTATAAAACTAATTGATTTTTATCACACATGGATGAAAAACTACTGCAATGTTCATCTTGAAATAACAACCGCAAGTTGGTACCAAGATCTGTTCGAGGGGCAGATATTGCCGGCTCTCGGACATCTCCGAATGTGCGATATTAAGCCTCTCCACATTCAGTCTTTTCTTAATTCCCTCTCCGAAGAGGGGGCAACCGTTGACGGTGGAGCTTATTCTCCGACTTCGGTTAAAAAATATTGTGCCGCTTTAAGCTTCTTGTTTAATACAGCTGTTAAAGTTAAATGGGAAGTAATTGCAGACAACCCGACAAAAAAGGTTACTTTGCCAAAGCAAAAGGCTGTAGGGGATTCTGTAAAATTTTTTACACCCGAACAAGTCTTGATATTTCTGAACGCCCTTAACTTAAGCTATACAACAAAGTATAAAGGACATACACGAGTTGACGACACAGGCAAGCTCTACAGCATCGGAGAATACGCCGAAAGCCGCCCTATACCCACACAAATCAAATTGATAATGTACATAGCCGTGTTTGGCGGTCTGCGACTTGGCGAAATTTTAGGGCTGAGTTGGGACTGCATAGACTTCGACAATAACACACTGACTGTAAATAAGTCAGTCGCAAAAGTCAAGGGCGAGCAAAACAGGCAAATTGTTAAAGTGCCTAAAAACCCGACATCTATTAGGACAATATCAATCCCCGATACGGTCACAACATTAATAAAGGTTTGGCGACAGGAACAAGCAAAGCTGAAATATGCCCTCGGTGACAAATGGGAGGGCAGCACCGAATATGATTTTCTGTTTATACAACATAATGGAAAGCCGATGAATCTGTCAACCCCATATCACGCCTTCAAAGATATACTTGAAAAGTATAACAAGACTGTAGACAATGAAGCTGACAAGCTCCCGAATATTCGCTTTCACGACCTCCGGCACACATCGGCAACTCTGCTGATAAACTCAAAGAAGGCTGACATCAAAACCATCTCCAACCGCCTCGGTCACGCTCAAACATCCACAACACTAAACATATACGCTCATTCCTTCAAAAAGCTTGATGAGGTTGCTTCGGATGCCATTGTAGATGTTTTGGATGCAGAAGCAAAAAGAAAAATCAAGTGATAAGTTTGTTATTTGGGGATAATTCTTGGGGATAGCGTGGGGATAATTTGGGGATAGTTTAAATTAAACTTTGGGAATTTGAAAGCAAATATTTGCAAAAATACGCAAACAAAAACAGACCAAAAAGCAAAAATCCGCTTAAATATGCGGTTTTTTCTGTTTTAAGCCCTTATATATTTATGCAATTCGGCGTTGTTTTCGGGGTTTGGCGTGAATTCGATGTTATTTTAGCTTTGTGTCAAAGTTAAAGTAAGCTCAAGTTCAAACGAATTCTCTTCGGAATAATCAAAATTTTTCAAAAAACGCTGCAAATTACAGAAACGATTATTAATTCGCCGAAGAAAATTTGTTTCTGATTTTTCGGATGCAGGGAAGAGGTTTGAAGGCATAATCAGAATTCTGCACTGAGAATGCGTTACACAGCAATCGGAAAATATCATATGGTCATATGGAAAGCTGTAAATAACTAATCTGTCTGTGATTTCTTAATTTTTTTCTAAACAGAAAATATTGTCCTTGTTTGGTAACGTTAGCAACATTGTTATAGGAACAATATCATCTGTCTCAAGTCTCTCCTTTTAAGAAAGTAAGGCCACCGCCGTACAGTAACATAACCTTCAGCCATAACCGATATTTATGTTGTTTGGCTGTTTATGCATACCACGGCGGCGTAGAAGAACTTCAGGTCTGTCTGCCGGAATTTATTAATACCACCCTGTTCGGGCGTTTCTCCTGCAGCACCTCTCAGTCACCGTAGTATACATATTCGGTTATATCGTCATAACAGAGCAAATGCAAGCAGTATTTACTTGCCGCACAACTGTGACAGCTTCCTTTAAACGGGGAGCCTTGTCGGTTCCGGTGGTTTTTCGCTTCTAATACTGAATTAAAACATTACCTAAAAAAACGTCGGTTTTATTACTCTGAAGAGCATTGTATAAAATAACGTTTTATTAATACTTTATATACTCTGCTAAAATTTGTGTAAAACAATCAGTTTCGTACAAACAACTTCTTAAATACGGTTCTTACAAAGGGCTGAATAAAAAACAGCTGGCTGAAATATGCAAAAGGAAAATTAAAGCATACAAGCTTAAGCCAGTTTGCAAAAAGGGTTAATACATTAAAGCCCGTGTAATATGGATAATAGAATATTGCCGCAAGAAAGCTCATCGCCGGGCACATAAGACCCACAGTGGCGCAGATAACGGCTGTTTCAACAAGCATGGGGTGAGTTTTCTCAGGGTTGAAAACCTTACAGGCAAGCTTAAATGAACAGGGGCTCCCCACAAGACACTCCAAACCGTAGGCAAAACAAAATTCAATAAGAATAACAGCCCATATAGGCAGCATTCGCCCGAACATATAAACTCCGCCCTGAGCATTAATCGCACCTATAACGCTGTCGGCTCCGTTAATATTCATAAGGGTGGTTCCGTTTACAACATAAAGGCTGTAAAAAACATAACCGTGTACGGTAACAAGTACTGTTAAAAAAGCAAATACCATTCTTTGAAATTGATTTTGAGGCATAATTTTTTCTCCTTTTCCTCACATAAAAAGACACAGGCGGCTGACAAAAATCAAATACGGTTTTTCATTCATAGCTTCCGTAATCAGACTTATGTGCAAAGCACTGCTTGTGTCGTTTATGTGATGTATAAATTATTATTTAGTTGACATCATAATATTTTATCACAAGTGAAAACAATCTGTCAACAATTTTTTTCACAGTGAAAATGTGCTTCAAAAAAGATTTGTTTTGCGAACTTTATGCAAACTTTTTTGAGGCTTTGTTGAAATTTAAAGCAGAAGGGAACGGCTGAGAAAATAATGATTAATCAGCTCTTCGCAGTTTTGCTGCTGAATTTTTCGCTTGCTTCATTATGCATTTTTATACACACAGGGCTGCGGCTGCGGCTTTATATGCTTTTACTGCACTTGAAAAGAACATAGGCAAATTTGCTTCGGCGAATTAATCATCGTTTCCTTAAACTGTTACAAAAAATTTAAAAATATGACTGACAAATTAATAATTATGTGGTATAATGGTTTTGTTTTTATAAGACGGAAGAGAAGCAATATTGCTTTATCGGTCTTAAGAAACCGCTGATTAATTGGCTTATTGTACCTTCACCGCTGATTTTTCCGATTGCTCATAAGTTTTGCATAGTTAAAAACCGGCCTGCGTCTGCCCATCGTCTTTTGGGTTCCTTCATAAATTTTGTTTAACGCAAAACCGGTTTTACAGGGGCCGACATCTTTCGGGTTAAATATGTTATGTATTTTTGACATATGATACCGGTGCGAATGCCTTCTTGACTTCGAAAAAACCATCGGCAAATCTGCTTCGGCGAATTAGTCATTATTTCTTTAAATTTTTTTCAGAGAGGTGTCAAAATGTCACAAAGAGTAACAGGACATACAAAATTACTGGGTCTTTTGGCTATGCCGTCAAGACATTCCAATTCGCCCCTTATGCACAATTCGGCTTTTGAAAAGCTTGGGCTTGATATGGTTTATGTGTGCTTTGAGGTTGGGCTTAACGAAATCGAAGCCGCTGTAAGGGCAGTGCGTACCTTTAAGCTTGTGGGCTGTAATGTTTCTATGCCCAATAAAAGTGCAGTATGCAGATATTTGGATGAGCTTTCGCCGGCGGCGAGGCTTATAGGCGCATGCAATACAATCGTAAACAAAGACGGTCATCTTGAGGGACACAACACAGACGGAATAGGCTTTGTGTCTATGCTTAAGGACAGCGGTGTTGATATAAAGGGCAAAAAGTTTACCCTTGCCGGGGCCGGCGGCGCAGGCACGGCCATAGCTATTCAGGCGGCGCTGGACGGTGCGGCGGAAATTTCTATTTTCAACATTAATGATGAATTTTGGGCAAACGGTGAAAAGACGGTTAAAAAAATAAACGAAAACACAGACTGTAAGGCTAAGCTTTATCACCTTGAAGACAAAGAAACCTTAAAGAAGGAAATCGCTTCCGGCTTTATGTTTGTAAATGCAACGGGAGTAGGCATGAAGCCTATGGAGGGAATGACATATATACCCTCGGCGGATTTCTTCCCCAAAGATTTGTTTGTTGTGGATATAATTTATTCTCCCACGAAAACACGTATGCTGGAGCTTGCGGAAGAAGCAGGCTGCCGGTATATAAACGGCACGGGAATGATGATTTTCCAGGGGGCTGCGGCTTTTAAAATGTGGACGGGCAAAGATATGCCCATTGGCTGCATAAAGAATGTTTTAGGGGTTTGATTTGGGGTTTAATATTAGCATTCCTATAAAGAATGAAATTAGGCTTTAAAAAAATAAAATCTCCCGTTA
>JAJQCI010000091.1 GCA_021202835.1 Clostridiales bacterium
CCCCTTCCCGGAAGTATCTTTTCAGCCATAATTTTCCTCCTTTTATAATAAAATGATTTCCTAAATTTATAAAAACATTTTATCATAAATCCAAATAATTATCAACCTTCAAAAACATATTTTCGTATATATCTCTTTCCGTCCTGCCTGCTCACAAAAAACGCCTTTATGAATATAATAAAATAAATTTAAATCAAAAAACGGAGGTTATTATGAAAATATCGAAATCACCCTCTGCCGGCAGTGAAACCTGCCGAGGCTTTGCCGAAGCAATTTACCCCTATATGCTTTCTGCGGCTTATGTACCCATGCAGATAGCCTGTGAGCTTTATTCACCCTGCGAAGCCTTATTCGCCGGAACGGTTTTCCCCCAGCTCAACAAACCCTACACAGAACCCTACGGCTTTGTAAAGCCCAAGAAAACAGACTGCCAAAAAGCAGAGCCAATGAAAGGAGGCTGTCTTTATGGATGCAGATAAGCTTTTAAAACAGCTGACCATGCTTGATTTTATGGCGGTGGATTTGGCCCTTTATCTGAATACCCACCCGGATGACAGGGAAATAATCGAAAAGTATAATCAAGCGGTAGAAGAAGGCGACCGCCTGAGATGTCTCTATGAAGACAAAATCGGCCCAATCTACTCTTACCGCTCCGTTTCAGACAAAAACCGCTTCACGTGGATAAATTGCCCCTGGCCCCCAAGCTACTGTTTCAATCCGGCCCTTACCCAAAAAGACTGTCAGTAAAAAAGGAGTGATTATAATGTGGATATATGAAAGAAAGCTCGAATTCCCCGTAAAAATCAAACAGACAAACCCTGCGCTGGCAAAAACAATAATATCTCAATACGGAGGTCTGTATTGTAACAGCGTATTATTCATTTTGCGGCCAAAGCCGTTTGTGCTGCCGTATTTATAGTTTTTACACCTTCAGCTTTTGCCTATATTTTAAAAAAACAATAATAATTTACTGTTTTATCATAAGTCAGCCGTTTCTTAAATTAAAAAAAGCACACCTCGATAAAAAGTGTGCTTCTCATAATTTATAATTTATTAAATTGTATAAACCTCTTCCGTAATTTCTTCATACTCCTCAGCCGTAATCCATCCTTTAACCACGGCGCTGCCAACTCTTGAAGCCGGCCACAGTCCTCTGTCATAATAATTTTTTACAATATTGTATTTTTTACTCACTCTCTCCGTCCTCCTCATCAATCTCAACCTCTGTCATCATAGCAAGATAAACAATATCCGCCTCTGTTTTAGCCTGTAAGGCCTTAAGCAGTTCATTTTCTCTGCGCAGCTCTAACTGCTGTTCTCTTACTGTTCCATATTTAAACACAGCTTTCCCTCCTTCATTTTACTTTTTCATCATATTGCGGCATTTGTGACAATCTATGGCGGTTTTGCAGAATCAGCTGTCATTTTTCTCAATCGGCAGGCCCTCCCCGTTATACACCTTGAATTCACAGCTGAGAATCTGTTCCATCCGGCTTTTTCATTTTTCAATAGCTTAACGACATTGACAGCCAAGCCGCTTCAGCCGGGCTGCTGCAAAAAAAATAAAAAAAGGGGTTGTATTTGACCGGACAGTATGGTATAATTTGATAGTTGACTGCAAAAGCTTGCGGTCAGCGTGTAAATCCCGTACTATGAAGCCGGACACTCCGACCGTTTCATTGTATTGGGGGATAACCGGGAAAAAGCCTTTCAGCAGGCCTTTTCTTTAAGAATAATTATAAATTATATAGGAGGAATTACAAAATGGCTGTTGATAAGAAAGCTATTGCCGCAAAGTTCGGCAGAAACGAAGCTGACACAGGTTCACCCGAGGTTCAGGTTGCTCTTTTGACCGAAAGAATTAACCATCTTACAGAACACTTAAAGGTTCATAAGAAGGATCACCACTCAAGAAGAGGTCTTCTTAAAATGGTAGGTCAGAGAAAGGGTCTTCTTAACTACATTAAGAGAAAAGATATTGTTAAATATCGTAACCTTATCGCCGAGCTCGGTTTAAGAAAGTAATAAGCAAAAGAGGGCGGAGCTGTTTCGGCTTCGCCCCTATTTTAGGAATTTTTTAAGGAGAGTTTTGCGTTTTATATTTATTCGTTTGAGACAGAGATTTCTCTCTGTTTGAAGCGAGTAAATACTAAAAAGCGGAAGACTCTCCCGAAAGTTGAAAGGAGATTTTTAATGTATCAAACTTACAAGCTTGAAGTAGGCGGAAGAGACATGATTTTCGAAATCGGCAGAGTTGCCGAGCTTGCAAACGGAGCTGTTATTGTGCGCTACGGCGACACAACCGTTCTTGTTACTGCGACGGCTTCCGAAAAGCCCAGAGAGGGCATCGACTTCTTCCCCTTAAGCATTGACTATGAAGAAAAAATGTATGCCGCAGGCAAAATCCCCGGGGGATTCACAAAGCGTGAGGGCAGACCCAGCGAACACGCCATTTTAACATCCCGTGTTATCGACAGGCCCATAAGACCTCTCTTCCCCAAGGATTACAGAAACGACGTATGTATTAACGCCGCAGTTCTTTCGGTAGATCAGGAAAACAGCCCCGAAATATGTGCTATGGTCGGAGCTTCGCTTGCTCTTTCAATCTCAGACATTCCCTTCCAGGGCCCCACAGGCGCCGTAAGTGTAGGCTATGTTGACGGAGAATATGTAATCAACCCCAACAGAGAACAGAGAGCAAAGTCAAGGCTTAACTTAACCGTCGCTTCAACAACCGACAGAGTTATGATGATCGAAGCAGGAGCAAACGAAATTACAGACGAGGAAATGTATGACGCAATTATGTTCGGCCATAAGGAGAATGTTAAAATTGCGGAATTTATTAAGGACTTACAGGAAAAAATAGGAAATCCCAAGCATTCATATGAGGAGCATGTTGTTGACCACAATTTATATGAAGCTATTAGAGAATTCATTACCGACGCACGTATGGAAACAGCCGTTTTTGCCGAATTAAAGCAGGACAGAGACGAACAGATTTCCGCAATTACCGCCGAAACCCTCGAAGCCCTTAAAGAGCGCTTCTGCGGCGAAGACGAAGCTAAATACGCTGCCGACATAGACGAAGCTATTTACAAGTTCGAAAAGGAAACAGTAAGAAGAATGATTCTTAAGGACCATAAGCGTCCCGACGGAAGAAAGCTTGACGAAATCCGTCCTCTTTCCGCTGAGGTTGACGTTATTCCCAGAGTTCACGGCTCGGGCCTTTTCAAGAGAGGCCAGACACAGGTTCTTACTATAACAACCTTGGGCACAATCGGCGAGGCTCAGAAAATCGACGGCCTTGACGAAGACGAGGTTACAAAGAGATATATCCACCACTATAACTTCCCCAGCTATTCCGTAGGCGAAACACGCCCCTCAAGAAGCCCCGGCAGAAGAGAAATCGGCCACGGCGCTCTTGCGGAAAGAGCCCTTCTTCCCATTATACCCGGTGAAGAGGAGTTCCCCTATGCAATAAGACTTGTTTCGGAGGTTGTAAGCTCAAACGGTTCTACCTCACAGGGCTCTGTCTGCGGCTCAACTCTTTCTCTTATGGCTGCCGGTGTACCTATCAAGGCTCCCGTTGCCGGAATTTCCTGCGGTCTTGTAACAGGCGAAACAGACGATGACTTCGTTCTCCTTACGGATATTCAGGGCCTTGAAGACTTCTTCGGCGATATGGACTTTAAGGTTGCCGGTACTCACGAAGGCATCACAGCTATTCAGATGGATATCAAGATTCACGGCCTTACTCCCGAAATTATAAAGGGTGCTTTAAAGAGATGTCACGAAGCAAGGCTTTACATCTTAGACGAGGTTATGCTTAAGGCCATTCCCGAGGTTAGAGACCATATTTCGGAATATGCTCCCAAGATTGAATTTGTTCAGATTGACCCCTCCAGAATCGGCGAGGTTGTAGGCTCAAAGGGCAAGACAATCAACCGTATAATCGAAGAATCGGGCGTTGACAAAATCGACACCGAAGATGACGGAAAGATTTACGTTTCTTCAAAGAGCTCAGAAGCTATCGGCAAGGCAATCAGCATGATTTTGGCCATAGTAACCGACCCCGAGCCCGGCGCATTCTACGAAGGCAAGGTAACAAAGATTATGAACTTCGGCGTTTTCGTTGAAATCGCTCCCGACAAGGAAGGTCTTATAAGAATGAAAGACCTTGACTATAAGTTTGTTGAAAAAGCAGAGGATGTAGTCAAGGAGGGCGACTATGTAAACGTTATGGTTAAAGAAATAGATGAACAGGGCAGAATAAACCTTTCAAGAAAAGCCTGCCTTCCCAAGCCCGAGGGCTACAGGGAGCGTCCTCCTCGCAGCTCAAACGGCGGCGACAGAAGACAGTCACGTCCCCGTCAGAAAAGAGAAGATTAATTGAAAATGTAAATACAGTCCCCGGGTTTTAATTCGGGGGCTTTTTTAAACCTTTAATTGTTGCGGAATTGTTACATTTCCATTAAAAAAACGTAAAGCTATGGAAATTGACAATGAATTAGGCTATAATTATCTATAG
>JAJQCI010000209.1 GCA_021202835.1 Clostridiales bacterium
TGCCCGTAGATGTAGCCGCCGCAGTTAATATACCTTTATCTTTCGCAAAGGCAATCAGTTCATTAAACCCCTTTTTAACAGGCACACCGAACCGGTTTATATAATCGGTTATAAATTTTGTTCTAATGTCTCTTGCACCGTCATAGTCAAAATCCTCTCCGAATCTGTCCTTAAAAAGCCTGCAGCTATAGCTTCTTGCCGTTCCCTTAAAACTGTTTATAAACTTCATATCAAGTTCAATTCCAAGCTCTTCTCCGCATTTAAGCCATCCCATAGTTGAAAGCCTTTCCGTATCAAAAACAACCCCGTCCATATCAAATATTATTCCTTTAACCATTTTGTCCTCCTCCGAAATAATCCTCGGCTATTCTGTTAAGCTGCTCCGCTATAGCCGAAAAATTACAGTTTAAATCTAAGGTTTTTACGTCTATTTTGTTTCCGCTCATATGATATGTGCAGTCCGGCTGAATTACTTCATCCGTACCGGCATACAACAGCATTCCCGAAACCTCGTTTTTATCTCCAAGTTCAAGCTGTTTATTTTTTACATATGTAAAAATCTGATATAAATGTGCAGAACGAACGGTAGTTTTATCAAACTGTGTCTGCATGGCCCGGTTATAATACTTTGCATCTATTATAAGGGTCCTATTGCCGCAGTTCAGCATAATATCCGACCGCATAACAGGAAGAAACTCATCCGCCTCATTGTCAAGCTGCCACGAAATCAGTGAGGCATCTGCCTTGATTTTGGGAAATTCCTTTCTGTAATATTCAAGTATAAATTTTTCATACAGGCGGCACATTCTCTGCTTGTCCAAAAAATCCATAAGCTTTTCCGTTCCGTCTGACTGTGTCTGAAGAAGCCCTTTTATTACCAAATAACAAACAGAAATCAGCATATAATAGGTTTTATTGTTGCGGTTATAGTGGATATTCCAATTTATGCGGTGCAGGTCAAGTGTCTCCACATCGCCGAAATACACCATAAGCCTTCGCAGCTCCTTCTTTATTGGCTTTTTAATATCGGAAGAAAGAAGCAGCATAACCGTAGATTTTATAATTCTGTTCATATAAGCGTTTACAGAAAACTCATCAAAGCTGCATATCAGCTGCTTTTTCAAAACGGTTCTGCTCTTAACGGATTCGGATATTTCCGGCTTCCCCCTTAGAGCCGAACGGCTTTCAGTAACGGGAATATATTCACGAAGAATACCCCTTTTAATCTGCAGAGAAATGCCCTTTGCCAATATTGAAGCGCAAAGCTCCGCCGTATTTTCAAATTCTTCCGTTTCAATCTTTTTATATCCCTGCTCCTTCAAAACCTGAAAGGCATAGGAAAGCATATAATAAATATTTTGTATCGGTATCACTTAACCGCTCTCCTTAATTTGTCCGTCCAATCCCTTATGTTCGAAGGCTCGTCAAACCAATATTCTTTAAGCAAGGGTACAAACTCATATTCAACAATGCCGGAAAGAATTTTGTCATTTACGGTTTCCGGCTTTAAATTGCAGAAATAGCTGTGACCTATGCAAAAACCATCGCCGAGAGATTCATCCTCTGCTATTTCCCTGTTTAGGCTTTCCACACAATCTGTCAGCCTGTTAAATTTTTCACTATTCAGGCTTTCTCTGTATGCTTTAAAGCCTTCCGAAGAAAAACCGGGTTTAAGGTCAATAAAAGCAAATCTTCTGCGAAGAGCATAGTCCAATAAAGCAAGACTGCGGTCTGCCGTATTCATCATACCTATAATATAAACATTCTCCGGAACAGAAAATTTTTCGTCCTTATATAACAACTGAAGTTCAATGCCCCGTTTGTCATTTTCAATCAACATAAACAGCTCGCCGAAAATTTTGCTCAAATTTCCCCTGTTTATCTCATCGATTATAAAGAAGTAGTCATTTTCACTGTCTACCTCAGCCTTCTTGCAAAAGTTATAAAATGGGCCTGTTCTGATTTCAAAGCCCTTTTCCGTAGGGCGAAAGCCCATAATAAAATCCTCATAGGAATAGCTTTGATGAAATTGAACCATCATAACCCTGTCTGTATCCTTTTGTCCCATTACAGAATATGCCAACCGCTTAGCCGCATATGTTTTACCCACACCGGGAGCACCCTGAAGTATTATATTTTTCTTGATTTTAAGAACGGCGGCAATATTATCGTAGGTTTCCCTGTCCATAAATACTTCGGCCAAAAAATCATCAGCAGTATAGCTTTCACGAACAACAGCCTCATCTTCGTCAGCATCTAAAACATCACCGTCAAAAAGCTCCTTTATCTGCTGAACAAAATCACTGTATGGTGTAATATCCGTCAGTGTTTTTTGAGGTGTCTGATGGCTTATTGTCCAGTCACCTTTGTGTGTCCATTTAACATGACGGATGTTATTATAATCCGTACGTTCAACATCATATTCATAGTCGGACTCTACAACACCTCTGCCGATAATGCCATACACACCCTTTTTAACAAACACAACATCTCCCGGCTTCATATCATTGGCAAACTGCCATGTGGCATGAACAGAATTTTTATATGAGTTTTCCTCTCCGTATACCTCTTTCATTTTTTGCTTCATTTCTTCCTTTGAGGCAAAAGTGCTTAAATCTCCTACTTCCTCCCAGCCCAGAAGCATTATATCTTTTTCACAGCATTCCTCCCATTTAACCGCACCTCTGCCGGGAGCATAAATCCAATAACGAACGGCATCGATTTTATTGTCTGCAAGGGCATCAACTCCTCTGCTTTTCACAGATGGTGATTTTGCAACGTTTTGCTTAAACAAATCAGATGCAAGCTTATCTGTAACATTGACTTTCCAGCCTGCTTCTGTTAATGACCAAACACCGTGAACACTTCCGTCTATGTAGCCGGCAGCCACAAGATCGTTTCTTGCAAAAGCAACCTCATTTTCAAACTTATTAACCTTTGTTTTCCCTCTTTTAACACTTACTTTCTCAGGTGTAAGCTTTTCATTTTCTATAATCTTCTTCCTTACCTCAGCCGGCACAGCCGAACCGCCCAAATCCCGAAGTGCCTGAATAATAGCACCTGTCCACCTGATGTGAGCCGCATTTGATTTTTCTCCTGGTTTTGGCTCATTTGAATTTAACGCAGTAATCCAAGCATAATAAGAAAGCTCCGGAAATGTCTTATACTCATATTTTCCCGTTTCAAAAGCAGCTTTGCATAATTCCGTAATTTCCAAATACTCACTTCCGGAAGGAACCTCGTTTAACATATCTTTAACCTTTTCGGTAAAATCCGGCGGCATATTTTGGGGATCTGATATAAACTGACGGTTTCTTGAATCCAAATTTATGTAGCTGTAAGGTCTGATCCAATAAAGCCCCATTGTAATATTCCACTTAACTCCTTGCTGTAAAAGTGCTGCATCATAGATTTTGCAAAAAGCCTGTTTGTTTATTTCCGTATTGTCATCAGAAAATTCTAAAGCCGCAATAAATAAGCTCCATAAATTGTCAATATCGTGTTCTCCTCGTTCGCCTTTAAACCAATAAAAGGTAGATTTTAAATTATTAAGAACAGGTATACCTTCAAAGCTTTCGGGAACATCTGCCTTAATTCCCAG
Organism: Clostridiales bacterium; assembly: GCA_021202835.1. Classification (GTDB taxonomy): domain Bacteria; phylum Bacillota; class Clostridia; order Lachnospirales; family CAG-274; genus JAJQCI01. The sequence continues at coordinate 3,602 of JAJQCI010000209.1, forward strand.
TTCCGCAGCTAAGCCTTCTATAATCAAAATGCGGTTTGAATTGCTTATTCCCTTATTAAAAAGCCCGAACACAGTAAAAGGATCTATATCTGTAGGATTATTGTCACTTTCAAGCTTCGGCAGCTTAATGTTAATGTCCTCATATACCTTCTTAATTTTTTGAATCAATCTGCTTCGGTCATGCTTATAATCCATAAGCCTGTTGGCAAATTCCATATAAAAATTCGTCCACCCATAACTGTTCTCCGCCATATTTCTTTCCTCCTCAAAATAAATCTTACTGTTAATAAAAAATTTTTCATTCCTTTAAATAATTACAAATACTGAAATTGCCGCCGGAACAGCCGCCGTCAAAACCAACGGTATTGCTCCGTCATAATAACCCAATGTGGTGTCAAGCTTGTAATACAATATGTAGCAAATAAGGCTGACTGCCGCCGCTGTGGCTGTGATTATAATAAAAACAACAGCGGTATACTTTGAAAAATATCCTTCCGCATACAGTGCATTAAGCTCCGAAAACATCAAAACAGCCCAGCCTACTATCAAAAACAGCTCTGTTGTAACATGACGTTTCAAAACAACAGAAGTTAACCCATACAAAATCAAATATGCGACTATTCCGCCAAGCAAAATAAAGCTCCCGGGTATCAATCCTGTCTGAAGTTTCAAGGGATTGCTCTCCTTTATAATTTCAGCTATGCCCGCCAAGCCGAAAACAAGTGCAGGAAGTAAGAGCAAACCGCTCTTCATACCCTTAACCGCTCCCGTCGGTTTAAAAGCCAAAAGCCACCATGCCAAATAAAACAAGCAGCAAACTACAAGCAAAACATTTCCGGCCAAAGTCTGTTTTGTTTGTTCATTTAAACGATATACCACATAAACCACCCCATTCATTTACAAAGCCTTTATTTTCTATTATTAAT
>JAJQCI010000203.1 GCA_021202835.1 Clostridiales bacterium
AAAATCCGATAAACTGCGGCTGCCGACAAGGCTCTTCTTTCAAGGGATGCTGTCACCGACACGTGGTGACAGAGTAAAGCTTGTAATATTTAAATGACGATAAAATTTCAGCTGAGAAGCTGCCGGGGTATACCCAAATCGGTTTGTTTTCTGAGTATCATATAAAGTAAAGTCACTAAATTTTATAAAATATTTTAAGTCCCCATAAAAGAAAGCCTCGGCAAAAACCGGGGCCTTTCTCTTATAAGGGGGAATATTATGTCATCCGATAAACGGTCATTAATTATTTTTAAGCTGACGCCTGAACAGCCGTAAACCTGCCGTCGGAACAGCTTATTTCGGCCGGGCAGCCTTCTTTGATTTCTCCGTCAAGAATTTTGTCTACCAAAAGGTCTTCAATGTTTGTTTGAATTGCTCTTCTTAAAGGCCTTGCGCCGTAAACCTTGTCATAGCCTACATCTGTAAGCTTGTCTAAGGCACTGTCGGAAACAGTTAAGTCAATGTTCATATTCGTCTTAATTCTTTCCTTTACTTCCTTAATCATAAGCTTGGCGATTTCCTTTATTTCTTCTTTGTTAAGCATACGGAATACGATTATGTCGTCTATTCTGTTTATAAATTCGGGGCGGAAAATTCTCTTTACCTCTCCCATAACGTCTGACTTCATCTTTTCGTAGTCCTTTGTGCTGTCGTCTGTATTTGCCGCCGAAGAAGCGAAGCCCAGATTCTTAGGCGTGGTTATATTTTTGGCTCCTGCGTTTGAAGTCATAATTATAACCGTGTTCTTAAAGTCTATTTTCCTGCCCTGGCTGTCGGTTATATGGCCGTCGTCAAGAACCTGAAGAAGAATATTGAAAACATCGGGATGAGCCTTTTCTATTTCATCGAAAAGAACAACAGAATAGGGATTTCTTCTTACCTTTTCGGAAAGCTGGCCCCCCTCCTCATAGCCTACATATCCCGGAGGCGAACCTATAAGCTTTGAAACCGTATGTTTTTCCATATATTCGCTCATATCGATTCTTATAATGGCGTTTTCGTCGCCGAAAAGAACCTCGGCAAGAGCCTTCGAAAGCTCCGTTTTGCCTACACCTGTGGGACCTAAGAAAAGGAATGAGCCTATGGGGCGTTTAGGGTCTGCAAGGCCTACCCTGCTTCTTCTGATTGCTTTTGAAACTGCCGTAACGGCTTCGTTTTGGCCTACTACTCTGTTGTGGAGAATTTCTTCCATATTGCGGAGTCTTTCGCTTTCCTCCTGACGGAGCTTGCTTACGGGTATGCCCGTCCAGCCGCCTATAATTTCCGCTACAGTGTCTGCAGTAACCTCCTGAACGGTTTCACTGTTTTCGGCCTTCCACTTTTCTTCCAGCTTTGTGAGCTGTTCCTTGGCCTTATCCTGTTCCGATTTAAGCTTTCCGGCCTTTTCATAGGCTTCTGATTTAACAGCGGCTTCCTTTTCCTTTGAAAGAATATCTATTTTTTCCTGAAGAGCTTTAACCTCGGGAGGAGCCGTAAATGTCATAAGTCTTACCTTTGAAGCGGCTTCGTCTATAACGTCGATGGCCTTGTCGGGAAGAAAACGGTCTGTTATATATCTTGCCGAAAGCTTAACGGCGGTTTCTATGGCGCTGTCTGTTATTTTAACATTGTGGTGAGCCTCATATTTGTCTCTTATGCCGTAAAGCATTTTAACAGCCTCTTCCTGTGTGGGCTCGTCTACCATTACCGGCTGAAAACGTCTTTCAAGGGCGGCGTCCTTTTCAATATATTTTCTGTATTCGTTTAAGGTCGTTGCGCCTATAACCTGAAATTCTCCTCTGGCAAGGGAGGGCTTTAAAATATTTGAAGCGTCCATTGAGCCTTCTGCGCCGCCGGCGCCTATTATCGTGTGAAGCTCGTCTATAAAGAGAATTACGTTTCCGGCTTTTGTTACCTCTTCTATCGTCTTTTTGATTCTTTCTTCAAATTCGCCCCTGAATTTTGTTCCGGCTACCATTGAAGCCAAATCAAGGGCAACTACTCTCTTTCCCTTTAAAACCTCGGGAACCTCTCCCGAAGCTATATCCTGTGCAAGGCCTTCGGCTATGGCTGTTTTTCCTACGCCGGGGTCGCCTATAAGACAGGGGTTGTTTTTTGTTCTTCTGCTTAAAATCTGTATAACTCTCGTGATTTCTTTGTCTCTTCCGATGATGGGGTCGAACTTGTGAGCCGAAGCAAGGGCCGTTAAATCTCTGCCGAATTTATCGAGAGTAGGTGTGTTTGTTTTCTTTTTGTCGTGAGCCTTTTCTCCTACGGCAGGGTCTTCAGCACCATCTTCATAGCCCAGCATTGAAAGAGTGTCGTTAACAAGCTTTTCGCCGCTTATGCCCAGAGATGACAAAATTCTGTTTGCCACGCTTTCGTCATAGGGTGTTGAGCTGTCTTTTATAAGGGCAAGGAGCAGATGTTCTGTTCCCACTACATTTAAACCCATATAAACGGCTTCCTGAGCCGCAGTCTGTAAAATTCTCTTTGCCCTTGGTGTAAAGCTGTTTACATTATTGGGCTGTGGGAGGCTTTCCTCTCCTCTGCCTATAAGCTCTCCTATTTTATTTTCTATATCCTGAGGGTCTATGCCCTGCGCCGAAAGTGCTTCGCCTGCCGTACTGTCTTCGGCTTCGGCCAAGGCAAGGAGCAGATGCTCCGTGCCTACATAGCCGTGACCCATTTCAGCTGACAAAACCATGGCGTTTTGGAGAACCTCAGATGCTTTTTGTGAAAATCTAACCTGCATATTCCGCAAGCCTCCTTTACAGTTTATTATTTAAATATTCGGCCCGGAGAATGTCTCTTTTGTCACTTTCCATTATATCTCCTGCCCTTTTGCACATATTTCCCGACTGTATATCTGCCATTATGTTATATATGTTATCTTCTCTGTCTTTAATTATACCGCTTGAAATTCCCAGCTTTACGTTGGATAAGTGATTCATTGCCTCCTGGGATGAAATCTTTTTGCAGTATTTTAATATTCCCAAGCTTCTGTATACCATATCGGAAAAATCATTGTTTTCTTTTATTTTCTCTTCTAATTCTTCTTCTCTTTTTATAATCTGGTTCGTAATGTTCTTTAGGTCTTTAATTATTTCTTCCTCCGACTTGCCGAGGGTTATTTGGTTTGAAATCTGATAAAGACTGCCCAAGGGTTCGCTGCCTTCGCCGTAGATACCCCTTATTACCATTCCGAAACGGCCTACTTCGTTTTGAAGTGCCTTAATCTGCTTTGTTTTTTCAAGCATGGGAAGATGAACCATATATGAAGCCCTAAGACCTGTTCCCGTATTTGTAAGGCAGGCCGTAAGATAACCGTATTTTTCGCTGAAAGCAAAGCTGAGCCTTTCGTCAAGAAGGTTGTCAAGCCTGTCGGCAAGACTGTAGGCCTCTTCAAGATTGTCTCCGGGAAAAACCGTTTGAATTCTGACATGATCCTCCTCGTTTATAAGTATCTCCGACCTTCCGTCATTTGCCATAAAAAGGGCACAGTTTTTCTTTTTTGCGGCGTCGGGGCTTATAATGTGGTTTTCCACAAGAGAAAGCTTTGTTACCTCGTCCATATCCGACATATTTGCAAATGTATAACCCTTTATAATGGGGGCGAGGGCGGTTCTCACCCTTTCGGTTATTTGAACCGCCTGTGCTTTGTTAAGAGAGTTAGGAAAGGGATATTCATTTAAATTTCTGGCAAGTCTTATTCGTGAAGAAATAATTTCGTTTTTCATTTTTATTTATCTCCTGCTTCTTTGTTTTCAAGTGCTTTGATTTTGTCTCTCAGTTCGGCAGCCTTTTCATAGTTTTCTTTCTCTACGGCCGCTTTAAGCTCTGCTCTTAAGCTGTCAAGCTCCGATAAGGGCTTTGCCTCCTTTTCTTTTCTTTTGTTTTCGGCCCTGCCGAAGCCCAAACGGTGGGGACGCTTGCCTAAGTGGCGTGTGCCTCTCTGATAGCGCTCCAGATTCTGTTCAACCAGACTGTCAAAAGCGTCATAACAGTCGGGACAGCCCAAAAAGCTTGTGTCGTAAAGGCTGTTTATATTTGTTCCGCAGCTTCCGCAGGAAAGACTCTTAAGTGTACTTACGGGGCTGTCGAAGAAGCCGCCGAAGCTGTCCTTTATATTTCCGAAAATATTTGAGAAGCCCGTTTCGAAAACGGAGCCTATTCCCAAATTCATTTCTTTTGCACATTCGGGACAAAGGTCAAGCTTTGTAACCTTTCCGTTTATATTCTGTTCATAGTGTACTGATGCATTATTGTGATTACATTTTTGGCATAACATTTATATCAATCCTCCTTGATTGTTAGCACTTAAGTTTGGTGAGTGCTAATTTGCTTTTAATTTAAAACCTCTTTATTTAAGAGGTTTGTTTTGTCTTTTTTCTTTTTTCATAAATATATACGCCGGTTTTTTCTATAAGTCTGTTTTTAATAAAAAAATTTTTTAAAAATTTTTAAATAAAAATGACAACAGTTCAGC
>JAJQCI010000043.1 GCA_021202835.1 Clostridiales bacterium
ATAAAACCTGCGGCGGCTGCCCCTTCATTTCGGTTGAAAGGAGGTTAATTCCGAGATTCAGCGAAAGGAAGGTGATATTATTGATAAAAACATTCTGTTTTTAGCTTTGCTTATAATAGCATTGTACATAATAAGAACAACCTCTTGCTGCAAATTCGTTTCTTCCAAAAAAAGAAAAGACGAAACAAATTTGCAGTACCTCGAAAAATAAGCGGTTGTTTTCAAACTGTTATTTGGGGGCAACAGTCGTTTATTGCTCCCTTTTTGTACTTTTATTTTAACTCAAATCAGGCGGCAAGTCAACAGAAAACAAAAAATCGGGAAGAAAATTTTTAAAAAAATTTCAAGGTACCTTGACATGGATATATTTATAGTGGTAAAATATCAAGGTACCTAGGAAAATATATAAATAAGGCAATCGAGGTGTTTTTATGAACAACAGAGAGCTGCTTGAGCTTTTCGAAAAATGCGGCCACTTTCTCTACCACAGGCGAGGCGGCAAGCGAGGCCAAAACAGAATAGTTAAGCTTCTGGTTTCAAATGTCAGTATGAGCCAAAGAGAAATACAGGATATTTTGGATATTAAATCAGGCTCCTTAAGCGAGCTTGTTTCAAAGCTCGAAACAAAGGGCTATATAAAAAAGGAAAGAGATGAAAACGACAGGCGAAAAATAATTCTAACGGTGACAAGAGCCGGAGAAGAATATTTAGATACGCTTGAAAAGGAGCTGACCCGACAGGAGGATATTCTTTTCTGTTCATTAAGCGAAGAAGAAAAAGAAGAGTTTTATAAAATTTTGGAAAAGCTTCTTAAAAGCTGGCACGAAAACTTCGACCCTTCTCTTTTCGGCCACAGACGCAAAAAGGACCTTGACGGGAGGAAAAATAATATTTAAAGAAATATATATTGTTTGCTGTTTTGTCCCCTGTTTTTATGTTTGGAGAAGTAGCTATGGACTTAATTCAGCCCGTACTTATGAGAACGATTGTTGACGAGGGTGTTTTGGGGCTTTCAAACGGCGGTGTGGGCAGTCTCAGCCTTGTTTTATCAGTAGGGCTTAAAATGATTGTTTTTGTAATTTTCGGCGGCTTCTGTGGGGTTGTTTCCGGAGTGTTTGCCAATTTATGCTCACAAAATTTCAGCAACGACTTAAGAAAAGACTGTTTTAAGAGAACTATGGAGCTTTCATTTAACCAAACAGACAAATTTTCAACAGGCTCTATAGTCACAAGAATAACAAACGACGTTACACAGGTTCAGAATTTTGTTACTCAGGCTGTAAGAGGCTTTGTAAGAACGGGCCTTTTGATTCTGGGGGGAATTGTCTGCCTTGTGTCTCTCGATTTAAGCTTCGGTGTGGTTGTTCTCTGCGGCCTGCCGTTTATACTTTTTATGGTTGTTTTTTTTATGGGAAAAGCCAATCCTATTTTCGTAATTCTTCAGGACAAGCTGGACACTGTAAACAGCGTCATGCAGGAAAACATAACAGGAGCCAGAGTTGTCAAAGCTTATGTAAAGGAAGAGCATGAAAAGGAACGCTTCGGAAAGGCAAACTCCGACTTAACAGCCACTCAGCTCAGGGTTATGGAGCTGTTTTCTTACATGACTCCTCTTATGAATATAGTTCTTAATGCTTCTATAGTTGCCGTTATATATGTAGGGGGCATAAGGGCCCAGGGGGGCGGAGTTACTCCCGGGGCTGTTATGGCGGCAGTTACATACATATCTCAGATTTTGAATGCCGTTATGAGAACAACCATGATTTTCCAAACGGCTTCAAGGGGAATTGCTTCGGCGACCAGACTTAACGAGATTTTAAACTGTGTTCCCGAAATTTCCGGCGGCGGCTTTGACGGCAAAACAGAAACAAAGGGAAAGATAGAATTCAGAAACGTTTCCTTCGGCTACGGAAAGAAAAATATACTGAAAAACATAAATTTAACTATAGAACCGGGTGAAACAATAGGCATCTTAGGGGCTACGGGCTGCGGAAAGTCAAGCCTTGCAAAGCTTATACCCAGATTTTACGATGTCAGAGAGGGAGCCGTTTTGATAGACGATGTTGACGTAAGGGATTATGACCTTAAGGCCTTAAGAAACAAAATTTCAATAGCCCTTCAGAAAAGCGAGATTTTCAGTGCTTCCGTAAAAGAAAACATACTTTGGGGAAACAGCGGCGCAAGTGACGAAGAGGTTAAGGCCGCAGCTGAAGCGGCACAGGCCAAGGAATTTATAGACAGAATGGAAGACGGCTTTGACACTCTCATAGCCGAAAAGGGAATGAGCCTTTCGGGCGGCCAGAAGCAAAGGCTTGCCATAAGCCGCTGTATACTTAAAAAGGGTGAAATTCTTATTTTCGACGACAGTACGAGCGCCCTTGACCTTAAAACAGAGGAAAGGCTTTATCACGCCCTCGATGAGGTCTGCGGCGGAACGACAAAAATAATTATTGCCCAAAGAGTGGCTTCGGTTAAAAACGCCGACAGAATTGTTATTTTAGACAAAGGACGCATAGCCGCCTGCGCAGGGCATAACGAGCTTCTTAAAACAAGCGAAATTTACAGGGATATTTACAATTCCCAGCTTAAGGAGGGGTAAATATGGCAAATACATCGGAAGTATCTTTAAAAAATTATAAAATCCCCGGAATGAGAGGAAAACGTGAGCGAGGGATAGTTGAAAAGCCCAAAGAGGGCAGGAAAACAGTCAGACGGCTTATAGGCTATTTTAAAGCCGAAAGCATAACAGTGTTCTGGCTTATGGCGGCGGTTTTCGTCGTTGTAATCTGCTCTGTTTTTGCCCCCTCTCTTCAAAGCAGGGCTATAGACAGCATAACCGACAAAAACTTCGGCGCCCTTCCCAAAATTCTAATTACAATGCTTGCGGTCTACGGAATAAGCTGTCTTGCCACGCTTTTCCAAAGCCTTTTAAGCGCCCGTCTGAGCCAAAGAGTAGTAAAAAAGCTCAGAGAGGATTTATTCGATAAAATAATAAATCTGCCCGTAAAATATATAGACAACCACCCTCACGGTGACATTATGAGCCGAATGACAAACGATGTCGAAAATATTTCGACAACAGTGTCTCAATCAATGAGCACAATGTTTTCAGGGGTCCTTATGGTAATAGGCACTGTCATTATGATGATAACCCTATGCGGAAGGCTTGCCCTTCTTTCCTGCACAACGGTTATTCTGACACTTCTTGTTACTAAATATCTTTCCGCCGCTATGAGAAAATTTTATCTTAAGCGTCAGGAATATTTGGGAGAGCTTAACGCAGAGGTCGAAGAAATGGTAACAGGCTATAAAACCGTTACGGCCTACAACAGACAGGCGGAGGTAACAAAGGAGTTTGACGAAACCTCCGACAAGCTTACAAAAACAGGAATAATCGCCGAAATTTTAGCCGGAGCTATGGGGCCGTGTATGAATGTCATAAACAATATAGGCTTTGTTATAATTGCCGGCTTCGGTGGATATTTTGCAATAAAGGGCATTATTTCAATAGGCGTTATCTCTGCCTTTATAGTATACGCCAAGCAGTTCGGCAGGCCCATAGACGAGCTGGCACAGGTCTACGGCCAGATTCAAAGTGCAGCAGCAGGCGCCGAGCGAGTTTTTGAAATTATGGACAATCAAAACGAAGACAAAAGCGGAAGCCTTGATATGGAGGAGGCCAAGGGCGTTATAGAATTTAAAGATGTTGATTTTTCATATGTTGAAGGACAGCCTGTTTTGACCGGCTTCAGCCTTAAGGTAAAAGCAGGCCAAAAGGCCGCCCTTGTAGGAGCAACCGGAAGCGGAAAGACAACTGTCGTTAACCTTTTAATGAGGTTCTACGATATAGACAGCGGAGAAATTTTAATTGACGGAGTCAATATAAAGGATATCGACTGCAACGAGCTGAGAAGAAACACGGCTGTTGTTTTACAGGACGCTGTTTTGTTTTCCGACACAGTAAGAAACAACCTTAAATATTCAAACCTTTCCGCCTCTGACGAAGCTATGGAAAAGGCCGCCGAAATGAGCAACTGCTCGGATATGATTCACAATATGAAGGACGGCTATGACACCTGCCTTACCGGCTCCGGCCAGAACATTTCACAGGGTCAAAGGCAGCTTTTGACAATCTGCCGTGCCTTCATCGCAGAGCCCAAAATTCTTATTTTGGATGAAGCAACCTCCAGCATAGACACCAGAACAGAGAAAAACATACAGGACGCTATGGTAAGACTTATGAAAGACAGAACAAGCCTTATAATTGCCCACCGTTTGTCAACTATACAGGATGCCGACATAATAATCGTCTTAGACAAAGGCAAAATAATAGAAAAAGGAAACCACAGAGAGCTTTTGGCAAAGAAAGGAAAATATTATGAGCTTTATATGACTCAGTTTTCCGGCTGTGCAACGTAAAAATTTTTTATATTATTTATGCTTTATTAATATTTTTTTAATGTTTCTGCTTTATAATGTAATTAAAGAAGCAAAGAGAGAACAAAAC
>JAJQCI010000170.1 GCA_021202835.1 Clostridiales bacterium
ATATTTATTTCGGGGCAGAACAGCTTTGAAATAGGGCAGATTTTGGAGTGCGGCCAGTGCTTCCGTTTTGAGAAAATAGAGGAAGGGCATTATAAAATTATTGCCCGAAACAGGGTTTTATATATTAAGCAGGATGAGGAGAAAATTTGTCTTTATCCCTGCAGTGCTGAAGAATTCGGCAATATTTGGCATGACTACTTCGATTTGGGCACGGATTATGATGAAATAAAGGCGACCCTTTCGGAAGACAGTGTTCTCCGTGACGCCATAGCCTTCGGAAGCGGCATAAGGCTTTTAAACCAGGACCCCTTCGAATGTCTTATTTCATTTATAATTTCCCAAAACAACAGAATTCCCATGATTCAAAAGGTAATAGGGAACATATCGGCTAAGTGGGGCGAAAAGACAGGAGAGGACTTCCTCTTTCCCACACTTGAAGCCCTTAAAGTGGCGGACTGTGAAAGCTTAAACGAGTGCAAAACGGGATTCAGGAGCAAATACATAAGGGACTGTTTGGACAGACTTTCTTCGGGAGAAATAAGTCTTAATAATATTAAGGCTATGGATACGGCGGAGGCAAAGGCCGAGCTTATGAAAATAAAAGGAGTGGGAACCAAGGTAGCCGACTGCGTTCTTTTGTTTTCACTGAGGAGAAGAGAGGTTTTTCCCACAGACGTTTGGATAAAGAGGGTGATGGAATATTTTTATTTTGACGGGAAAGAAGCGCCCATAAAGGAAATTCACGGCTTCGCAGCGGAAAAATGGGGGAGATATGCCGGCTTTGCCCAGCAGTATCTTTTCTACTACGCAAGAACGCTTCAAATTAACGCCGGAAGTTCAAAAGAAAATAAAAATAAGCGAAAAAACGAGAAAAACAAAGCTTAGGTTAGATTTGATAATTAAAACCGGCCAAAACGGATTATTTTAAAAGTTGCATATGTTTGGAAGTTAGACTATTATATCATTTAGAAATTAGCACTCAGCAAGAGTGAGTGCTAACAGAAAAATATAGGAGGCAAAAAAATATGAAATTAGTTCCACTCAGCGACAGAATAGTACTTAAAGAATTTGCACCGGAAGAAAAAACAAAAGGCGGCATAATCCTTACAACCGCACAGCAGAAAAAGCCCCAGGAAGCCGAGGTTATTGCCGTAGGCCCCGGAAGAGTTGAAGACGGTAAGGTTGTTCCCATGGATGTAAAGGTTGGGGACAAGGTTATTTATTCATCCTACGCAGGCACAAAGGTTGACCTTGAGGACGAAGAATTCATTATCGTAAGATCAGAAGACATCTTAGCAGTTGTAGAATAATTTAGGAGGCATTAAAAATGGCAAAGCAGATATTATTTTCAGGCGAAGCAAGAGGCAGTCTCGAAGTCGGTATAAACAAATTAGCCGACACAGTAAAGGTTACACTGGGCCCCAAGGGCAGAAACGTAGTTCTTGACAAAAAATACGGAACACCCCTTATCACAAACGACGGCGTTACTATAGCAAAGGAAATCGAGCTTGAAGACGAAGCCGAAAACATAGGCGCTCAGCTTGTTAAGGAAGTTGCTACGAAGACAAACGACATCGCAGGCGACGGCACAACAACAGCTACCGTTCTTGCTCAGGCAATGATTAACGAAGGCCTTAAGAATATCGCCGCAGGCGCAAACGCCATTATTTTAAGAAAAGGTATGTCAAAAGCTACGAATGCCGCTGTTGAAGCAATCAAGGGCATGAGCCAGAAGGTAGACGGAAAGAACCACATCGCAAGAGTAGCTTCTATCTCGGCTTCTGACGAAGAAATCGGCGCACTTGTTGCAGACGCTATGGAAAAGGTTTCAAATGACGGCGTTATCACAGTAGAAGAAAGCAAGACAATGGCTACAGAGCTTGACCTTGTAGAAGGTATGCAGTTTGACAGAGGATATCTTTCACCCTATATGTCAACAGATATGGACAAAATGATTGCCGAACTTGACAATCCCTACATCCTTTTAACAACAAAGAAGTTAGTTAACATTCAGGACATTCTTCCCGTTCTCGAACAGATCGTTCAGCAGGGGGCTAAGCTCCTTATTATAGCTGAAGACGTTGAAGGTGAAGCTTTGGGAACACTTGTTCTCAACAAGTTAAGAGGCGCTTTCACCTGTGTAGCTGTTAAGGCTCCCGGCTTCGGCGACAGAAGAAAAGAAATGCTTCAGGATATCGCAGTTCTTACAGGCGCAACGGTTATTTCAGAGGATGTTGCTCTTGACCTTAAAGACACAACAATCGAAATGTTGGGTAAGGCAGGCAGCGTTAAGGTAACAAAGGACACAACAACAATCGTTGACGGTGCTGGCAACAGCGCAGACATAGAAGCAAGAGTTCACCAGATTAAGACAGAAATTCAGAATACAACATCAGATTTCGACAGAGAAAAGCTTCAGGAAAGACTTGCCAAGCTTGCAGGCGGCGTAGCCGTAATAAAGGTAGGCGCAGCTACGGAAACAGAGCTTAAGGAAAAGAAGCTTCGTCTTGAAGACGCTCTCGCAGCCACAAAGGCAGCAGTTGAAGAGGGCATCATCGCAGGCGGCGGCTCAGCTTATATCCACGCTATTCCTGCTGTAAAGGCTGTTTGTGACACACTTGAAGGCGACGAAAAGACAGGCGCAGCCATCATATTAAAGGCTCTCGAAGCTCCTTTGAGACAGATTGTTGAAAACGCAGGCTATGAAGGCGCTGTAGTTGTAAACAAGGTTAAAGAAACAGAGACAGGCTATGGCTTCGACGCTCTTAACTCAACATATGTTGATATGGTAGAAGCCGGCATAATCGACCCCACAAAGGTAACGAGAAGCGCTCTTCTTAACGCTAACAGCGTAGCTTCAACAATCCTCACAACAGAGGCCGTTGTTGCCGACATTAAAGAACCCGAACCCACAGCAGCCGGACAAGGCGGCGGAATGGGCGGCATGATGTAATTCCGTTCTTGAAAAATTATTAAATTTACCCATAAAAGGGGCGGCTGACAAATTAAGCTTCAGCCGCCCTTTAATATGTTTTTATTCTGAAAATGCCAAATTATCGGAAAAGCTCAAAAGCCTTTTTGTAAAATCTTTATATTGAGAACCTTTGTTTTTACCGAATAATCTCAATTCAATATGATGAGTGGGCTGAACAGCCAAACCAAGCGCAGGCACACAAAAGCAGACATGAGAGAGATATTCCATATTGGTTCTGAAAAGCTTTTCCCCGAGTATTTTGTTTTTGTTATAGTCGATGACACGGGTTGTTATAAGCTTTATATTGCTTAGGTTTGCTTCTTTTACAGCCTCTTTATAGAACACATTTTTCTTTATTTGATAACAGTCGTCAAACCAGCCGCTGTAATAATCCGTCCACTCTTCAAAAGGGCAGAACTGAGACACAATAAAAACATCTTCGCAAGCTTCATCGAGACAGCAAAACAGGCTTTTTTGAAGCAGGCGTATTTTGGAAAGCCTTTCTCTTTTTTGAACACTGCTGAGAAGAAACAAAGAACAGTCGAAATTACTGCCTTGTTTCCAATAAATATAGTCCTCTTCACCATATGCCCCAACAGATAATACAGGCTTAAGCAGCTCCCTTAATTCATCCTCCGAAATCTTTTTTTCCATAATCCTCCTTTTATTTTACCAGGCAGGCTTCAGTTCGCCTAAACAGCTTAGAAGCTTTTTAACAAAGTCTCTGTAATACTCATTTTTGTCATTGCAGTAAAGCACAAACTCCATAGTGTGAGAAGGAATAACGGCAAAATTATGCTCGGGTATGCAAAAGCACACATTTGAAATATACTCGGCGTTTCCTCTGAAAAACTTCTCCGCCAACGTTCTGTTTTCTTTATAATCTATAACACGGGTTGTCATAAGCTTTATGCCCCGTTTGTTGGCTTCGTTTATAATTTCTCTGTAGAATATGTTCTTTTTAAGCCTTCCTCTGTTTACAAAATCGGTAAACCAAGGCGACCAATCCTCCCACTTGAAATCCATATGGGAAACCAGAAAAACATCCTCACTCATTTCATCAAGCAGAGAAAACAAATATTTTTCCATTAAGCGAAGCTTTACAAGTCTTTCCCTTCTCTGAACACTGCTTAAACAGCACAGACCGCAGTCAAAGTCACTGCCCGACTTCCAGCCGATGCCCTCTGACTTTGCCGACATAATATTTTTAAAGCTTTCTTTTAAATTCTCGCCCGTTAAAAATTCCCCCTTTTTTTATATTAAACCTCATTTACGCTTATTCGCTTATCATAGAATAATACATATCACGTTCAGATTCGGGAATATCCAAAGCGTCCATAGCTTCACTGCCGGAAACATTGTGTTTTTTCATATAGCGAATAATAAGGCTGCTTGTTGCCGCTGCTTCGCCTTTTGCTATACCTCTTGCTTCACCCTTTGCTATGCCTCTTGCTTCACCTCTGGCTTCACCCTTTGCTATACATCTTGCTTCACCTCTGGCTTCACCCTTTGCTATGCCTCTTGCT
>JAJQCI010000183.1 GCA_021202835.1 Clostridiales bacterium
ACATAATATATATATTTTATGCATTTTTATTAAAAAGGAGGCATTTTTATGAAACGAATTTTAAGTCTTGTTTTGGCTTTTGTTCTTATGCTAAGCACCGCTTCTTTCACGTCGGTTGTTTGGGCCGGAGAGCGAAACATAAGAGTAGGCTCAAGCAAGCAGGCGGATTTTCCCACTATAGGTGAGGCTTTAGACAGTATTACCTTCAGAACCTCGGAAACATCTCCGGTTTATATACATATAGAACCGGGAACATACACCGAAGAGCTTACCATCACAAAGCCTTATATTACCTTTGACAACACCGACACAGCCGGCAGGGGAAAGGTAAAAATAGCATATGACAAGGCTTCCGTCCATGAGGACGACCCCTCCAAATCAAAGGGAACACAGGGCTCCGCAACGGTAACGGTTACGGCAGAGGCCCATGACTTTACAGCAAAAGGCATAACCTTTGAGAATACATATAATCTTGACCAGCCCGATTTGGGCAGCGACGGCGGCAGAGCCCAGTCACAGGCCGTTGCCGTTGTTACACTGACCGACAGGGTTATATTCGACAGCTGCAGCTTTATAGGCAGACAGGATACTCTTTATTTAAAGGGCGCTTCAAAGGGCGCTGACGTTTACGGAAGCTGTAACGAAGTAAGAGTATATCTGAAGGACTGTTATATCGAGGGAACGATAGACTACATTTTCGGAGACGCTACGGCGGTTTTTGAAAACTGTAATTTGAATATGGCCTATTATAAAAACGGCGGCCATTATACCGCAGCAAACACCACACTTTTCAATATAGGCTATGTTTTCACAAACTGTACTCTTACGGCTGACGAAAGCCTTAAAAACACCACGGCAAATGTAGACTTAGGCAGACCCTGGCAGGCCGACAGCGCCTACCCCAACTACGGCTCACAGACTGTTTTCATAAACTGTTCTATGGATGACAGAATAGAAGACTACGGCTTCTCACTTTGGAGCGACGCCACGGTTTCAAACAAGATACGTTATTATGAATACGGCTCAAAGGATTTAAGCGGAAATCCCCTTGACCTTTCCAAAAGAGCCGACTATGTAAAAATTTTGACAGACGAACAGGCGGCGGCCTATACTCCAGAAAATATTCTTTTAGGCTCCGACGGCTGGAATCCCCGAGGACTTTTGGAAAGAGATATGCCGGCTGAAATCAAAGCAGCCGACGTTACATTAAACACATATCAGACAGAGTTGCCCGTATATTCAACATTAAGCCTTAAGGCCTATGTTTTGCCTAACACAGCGGCAAATAAGGCAGTAACCTATACCTCAAGCAATGAAAGCACAGCGACCGTTGACAGCGAAGGAAATGTTTACGGAGTTAAAAAAGGCAGCTGCATAATAACGGCCGAAACAGAGGACGGCAGCTTTACGGCTTCAGCATATATTGATGTCACAAGCGCCGAAACCAATACCCCCATATTAAAAGAAATGTCTCTTAATAAAGATGACAACATTTATCCCGGCGACACTCTCGTTGTTGACTACAGCTTCGTTCTCAATTCCGACAACAATATCGACAACAGCCTTATAAAGTGGTATTCCGGCGGACAAATTGTTAAGCAAGGTGATAAGGACTATGCAGGCTATTATATAGTTCAAAACGACGACATAGGAAATTCCATAAAGGTTCAGGTTCTTCCCAGAACGACAACATCATATGCTGCCTTCGGAACCGCCGGATCCCTGGGAACAAACTCCGTTTTACAGCCCCTTTACGAGGTGGCGCCAACTTATATTCACGAGGAGTTTGAAGACCTGAATATTCCCTTTGCGGCAGCTGACGGCTCCGCTTTGGAGACTGATTTTGCCATTTATTCAGGAGAGGACTACAGCGCTATAGGCTCGAATACCTCAGACGAAGCCCAAATTATATCAAATGAAAAAATTGACGGCGCCTTTACATTAAGCGCCAGAATGAGGTTTAATCCCGACAAAACAGGGCTTTCCTCATCTGACAGCTTTGATTTTATAACAAACTATGACCCCGAAAATAAAAACTGGTACCGCTTTAATCTCGTTAAAGGCGACGACAGCAATTCCGTTAAGCTTTATCTCTATGAAGCTGCAAAGGGCAAGGAAACCCTTATAGGCAGCAACGAAACCTCTGCCGCAGGAGCGGTAGCCCAAAACTCCGGCGAGGATAACCCTTATTTCACAATATGCGCCGTTGTTTCCGACACAAGGGTTAAATATACCCTGACTCTGCAGGGGGCGACCTCCTCCCTTGCAAAGATTATAGTTGACAAAGATGAAGTTCTGCCGGGCGGCTATGTTGGAATAAAGACAAGCGGAAAGGCCGGTGTTGTTCTTGTTGACAACATAATCGTAACAGGAAAATCTGACAGCACTAAAGTTTATGACGACAGCAAAACACAAATTTTCCTTGCGGGAGATTCAACGGTTAAAACCTACGGTATAACCCGTTCCACAGGCGGCTGGGGAGAATATCTTCAGGAATATTTTGACAGTGACAAAGTGGAAATAGTAAATAAGGCTGAAGGCGGAAGAAGTTCACGTTCATTTATAAACCAGGGCAGACTCGACGAAATCTCGGAAGAAATTTCAGAAGGAGATTATCTCTTTATACAGTTCGGCCACAACGACTGTTCTGACGACGAGGCTTATCTCACCGAGCGCTACTGCCCATTAGGCGAGCCCGACGAAAACGGAATCTACCCCGTAACAGCAGGAAAAATGACAAGAACTCCCGACGAGCTTCTTGCTCTTGACACTGAATATATGTATTCGGGCCTTTATTATTCCTATGACTGCGGCGGAACCTATAAGTGGTATTTGAAGAAATATATTGACGAGGCAAGGGCCAAAGGCGCTATTCCTGTTTTGGTTACTCCCGTTACGAGAATGTATTTCGGTGAGGACGGAAAAATTTACGCCCACCATGACGACAGCACAACCACAGACAACGCCTATGTAACGGCAATGAAACAACTGGGTGAAGAAGAAAATGTAGTTGTTTTGGATATGTTCGGCAAGACTGAAAGCTATTACAACTCAATAGGCGAAAATGAAGCCTCTCTTCTTCACGATGTAAAGGCCGACGGCAAAATCGACAAAACTCACCACAGCAAGTACGGCGCTTTCACAATAGCCGGAATGGTAAGAGAGCTAATTGACTCATCAAGCCTTGAAATCAAAGCCTACACCAAGAATCCCGATGAGGAAATATCCTCAGACACAGGCTTGAGAAAGGCCACAGCCTTTATTTTAGGCGACTCCACAGCCTGCAATTACGAAACTGACGCAACCCACTCAATAGTAAGAGGCGGCTGGGGAATGTATCTTTCCGACTATATGGCCGACAGCTTAGAGATTAAAAACCTTGCCATCAGCGGCAGAAGCTCAAAGAGCTTTACAACAGAGGACAACTATCAAATCTTCTTAAACGATGTTCAAAAGGGCGACTATGTTTTCATACAGTTCGGCCACAACGACCAAAAGAACTCTACTGAAGAAGACGCCGCAAAACGCTACACCGACGCAGCCGGCAGCAAGGAAACCACAGACTCATTTAAATATTATCTCTACAACTACTATATAAAGCCTGCTCAGGACGCAGGAGCAATCCCCCTGCTTCTTTCTCCCGTTTCAATAAGAGATTATTCAAACGGAAAGACAACCGACAGCCACGGCATATATGACGACGCTGTGAGAGAGCTTGCTGCTGAAACAGGTGTAAGCTTTATAGATATGACAAAAATAACAGCGGATTTATATGACGCAATGGGCGAAGCAGGCAGCGAAAAGCTGTTCGCCTACTATACAGACACCGAAAAGGGCCTTGATACTGTACATTTTAATCACTTCGGCGGCTATACAATTGCAGGCTATGTGGCAGGTGCCCTTATGTCGGATGAGTCCACTCTTAAAAATTATATCGTTGACAATTATGACAGCGTATATACCACAAGAGGCGAATTTGTAACCGACTTGATGACCTTAATCGGCAGAACAGGGGCCCCCGAGGATAATTTCGCAGATGTTGACCCGGGCAAATCATATGCAAACGGAGTTGGAAACGCCAAGGCAATGGGTATTGTTTCGGGAGATTCAAACGGAAATTTCAACCCCGAAGCGCCTATTACACGACAGGATATGTTTGTTATGACATATAACCTTCTTACTGCTTTGGAATATGACCTTTATACCGACACAGATTATGTGTCAGGCTTTGCCGACAGTGATTATGTTGCTTCTTATGCCGAAAAGCCCCTTAACGGACTTATCGAAAACGGCATAATAAGCGGAACCAAGGGCGGAAATCTGAACCCTGCGGCTTATGCCGAAAAAGGCCAGAGCGCTTCCGTTTTAAATGAACTCTATAAACTGATTTATTTGCAGCAGTAAATCATATATAGTAAAAAATAAATTTTAAAAAATAAATAAAGCCCTTTGCCGAAAGCAGTATGCCTTTCACAAAGGGCTTTATTTTATAC
>JAJQCI010000007.1 GCA_021202835.1 Clostridiales bacterium
AAGGTGATATTTATACTCAGTTTGAGCAAAATTTCACCCTTAATATCATTTTTAAATCAATAATCAATTGCTGCCGGCCTCATATTCTTCCGGTGCTTCATCGGGAAATTCATCCTCTGAAACTTCTTTAATTTCGGAAACAGCAGGTTCGGGAGGAGCGTAAATCTCATTGATTGTTCCTACAAGCTCCGCAATTGTTATATTGTTTTCCTTTAAAACAGACTGAATAACAAGCTCGTTAAGCTCCCGTCTGCGCTGTCTTAAGGCCGCTGTTTCCTTTTCCTTCTTTTCTATTTTTTTGTCTGTTTGTTCAATATCCTTAATATATTTTTCCAAGTTTTCCTGTAAAATTTTTCATCACTCCCTTTTTCTGCTCAAATTGAGCATATTTTTATTAAGAGCTGTCACCGCTGTCTGTGCCCTCAAAGTAAAGAGGGCTTACGGAACCGCCTGTTGAGGTTATGTTCCATCCTATATCATTGCCGTAGTAGCTGTTGCTGTTGTTTGTTACATAATAGCTGTAAAAATGGTCTAATGAGGTTGTGCGCACAAGCGTACCTCCGCCCTCGACAACCGTAGGTTCACCGTTTATAAGCCCGACATATATGCCGACGTGACCGTATGTATAGCCTGCGGAGCCTGTGCCGTATTTTACGCCTATATATGCGCCGACGGGAATCTTTGTATAGTCAACGTGGCCGCTGCTTACCGATAATTTGTTTGCACGGCTGAATTCGTTTCCGTTGCCGCCGTGATAGCCAAGCCCTGCTTCCTGATAAATTTTAGACGCCACCGTTGCGCACATACCGCTGTAGCCAGATGCGCCTACCATAGCCAAAGCGGCTCTTACAACTGCCGCTGCCGTTCCCGTCAGTTCGGTGGAAATTGTGTATTGGCTTAAATCTATTGCCGAAGTGTCATACATAACAGCCGTGTTTGCATTGTTTACATAAACTATGTTATCAATATAAAAAGCAGGGTTTAAATATGTGTCCGTTCCAAGCTTTTTAATTCTGTATGTGATACAAATATAGCCGCTGCTGTCGGTCTGTCCCAAAACATCGCCTTTTCTGACCGTATCACCTTCCGAAACGGTTATTCCTGTTACATTTGACAGAGTAATATATTTTTTGCCGCTGCTGCTGTAGATTTCAATTTCATTGCCGTTGACACTGCTGATTTGACCGCCCAAAGGGCTTAAAACATTCGTGCCGGGTTCTGCGGTTATGTCTATTCCTTTATAAAACTTTTTTACAGCAGTTTTTGCGTCGGCGTCGCTTTCAACATAATATCCGTAACGCTTTTGGCAGGCTATTGAATCATCGGTCGTTTCAATGGGGCAGCCTAACTCTATCCTCGTTAGGTACTGGCCCACCTCGTCAAGCACCTCATATGTTTCTTTTTCTTTATCGGTAAAAAGTGTATCATAATTGTTTTGTATGTATGTGTCGGTGTCCGTATAATGCAAATTTACATTCATATTAAAAACACGATATTGAATCTCGTGAATCATTTTCCACGACGGCTCATCTTCATTATCCACATACTGTACTCTTACTATTTGTTCGTAAAGATTATCGATTTCACTTTTAACCTCGCTGAACTCATAATCCTCATATTTTGCGTCAAGATATGCCAGAAATGCATCTATATTGGATTTATATGATGTGTTGTATATTCTTGTATCACTCGAAACAGGGCGAAATTCTTCGTCGGTGAAGTCAAAAACATTTACATACCGGCGAAATGTATAACGCTGGTCTTCCTCGGAAATAATCTCGGAACCGTTTACGGAAAAATATTTATTGACGATTATGTTTCCGAAATGCTGATAATTGGACGGATAATTATAGTATGTATCCTTGTATTTTATTTCCAAATCTGCGTCCTTTTCCGATATGTATTCCCAAACCTCGGTAAGATAAGCGTCGTCCGCTTTAAGTGAAATTATGGGAATAAGCGAAATAATTGTCGCTATAACGGCAAAAATAATAAGTGCTATAAGAAGAAGAGGCATAAAAAAGCCTGCCACGGCAGACACGACGGCTGAAATCATATTTACTGCGGCAGTCAGAGTTACTTTGCCTATGTTGGCTACACCCTTGCCGACGGCTTGAATTTTTTGGGTTCTTTTCATTCTTGCAAATTTATAAAGGCGGTTTGAAAGCTCTTTAAGCTTTTTCGCTCCATTATAAACATTTTTTTGTGTTGAAGCGGCAGTTTTAACGGCGCTTTTGCCTGTGTTGACAGCCGCCTTTGTTCCTCGAACCGCCGTTGCAACAGTGTCGGCGGCTTTGATTCCCATATCAACACCGGCTATTGCAAGACTGTTGTCTGCGTTTTCACTGACAGCTTTTACAACGGTATTTTTTAGGGCATATTTGCCTTCTTTAAGGGTGTTTTTGCCAATGGTACCGGCACGGGCCGCTGTGCCGTTCATAAGCTCTCTGCCTGTTGGAATTACCGAAGCAACAAAAGCTTTTTTCAAGGGGCTGTCTCCTGCTTTGTCTGTCCTCGAACGGCGAAAAGTTCCTTTTGTGGTTTTTGATACTGTCTTTGACGGTATTTTTGCGGATTTTGACTTTTCGCCCGTAACAAGGGGATAGTAACCATCCACAAGAATTCTTCCGGCCACAGCCGCTTTTCCCACAAGCTGTAAGCCTTCATCATCTGAGCCGGTTATCTCGGATACGGCTGTATTTTTTACGACTTCCGCTCCGTATTTAATTATGCCCTGTTTTGCTGCTTTGGTTTTTGCTTTGTTATTATCCTTTTGGAATTTTCCGTCTTTTGCGGTTTTTATGCCATCTGCCTTATTGACTGATTTATCCTTTATAACAACATCGGAAATGCTTGTTTTCTCACGAACAAGGCTTTTTGTTTTCTCGGCCTTCATATCGGAAGTAATTATATCCGGCTTTAACTTTTTCTCAAAAACAAATTTTTGTTCGCTTTTTCCTTTGACGGCTTTATTTTCTTCACGAAATGAAAAAGACTTGTCGGAAATATCCGGTTTCTTTATGCTTTCTGAATTCTTATTTTCAGCATTTTTACTTTCTAACTTATCATCCTTATTGAAAATGATGTTTTTGTTTTTTGCAATATCTGTTTTCTCTTTTACAATATCGGGTTTTACTTTTTCGTTTTTATGAATAACAGCGGCTTCGTCTGATTTTTTGTCACGATGCGCATATGATTCATTTAATAAACCTGTTTCTCTTATGCTGTCTGAATATTTGTTTTCAGAATCACTTTGTGCCGTTTTATTTCCCGTTTCTCTTATAGATTCTTTCTTAATTTAGGGTATTTTTATGGACGTATTTTGAAAAATCAGACTGACCGCCGCTTTCAGAAGGGCTGTTCCCGTTCTTATCCCGTACAAGAGCTTTTGAGTTATCCGTAACGGAGCCTTTGTAATCGGCTTCGACAATGGAAACGTCGGCTTTAAAATTTGCAATATCCGGCTTCACTCCGCCTTCACGAAGCTTAACATCGCCAGCAGCTTTGGCTTTATCACGATATGTAAAGACTTCGCTTAAAACGTCCTTTTCTGTGACATTTTCGGAATAATTTTTTTCGGGAAATGTATTTTCCGCTTTAGCCTTATTTTCAGAGTCTCCGACAGACTTCTGAATCTTGTTTACGGTTTTTTTATGAACGTATTTTGAAAAATCAGACCGACTGCCGCTTTCAGAAGGGCTGTTTCCGTCCTTATCTCGCACAAGAGCTTTTAAGTTATCAGTAACAGAGCCTTTGTAGTCAGCTTCAATAATGGAATCGTCGGCTTTAAAACTTGCAATATCGTTCTTTACTTCGCCGTCACGATATTTTACAACATCGGCAGCTTTGGCTTTATCACGGTATGTAAAGGCCTCGCTTGAAACGTCCGTTTCTATGATATTTTCGGAATCAATGCCTTTTATGTTTGTTTTTTTCGGATTTTCAGCAGTGTAAATATCTTGGGCAGATTTTTTTGCCTTATTTTCAGTATTTTTATTGCTGGCGACAACCGTTCGGGCATTTTTTAGAGGATTAGTCGGCACTTTACCAGAGATAGGTTTTTCCTCTTTTGTCTGCCCGTAATCACTGCCTTTAATACTGCCTTTAATTATGCCATTTGCAGCTGTCTGCTCTCTCACATTTACAATGCTTTCGGCGGGCTGTATTACTGCCGTGTTATCCGCATTATTTATAACTGCTTGGGAATTATTGCTTTTGATTACATCTCCGACAGTTTCTTCACGGCTGTTTTTTACCTGTTCGGCTAATCCCCGTTTTGAAGAAGAACGGTAAGGACGTGAGGAAGTATCGGGCTGTTTTTCTCCGTTTTCAAAAAGTTTTACTCCGCTTTCGGGCTGTTTTTCTCCGCTTTCCAATGAGGGCTTTTCGCTTGTGCCGATTATTATATTGTCCGACTTATCACGCACATTCACAACGCTTTCAGTGGGCTGTGCCATCGGGATATTATCGGCACGGTT
>JAJQCI010000266.1 GCA_021202835.1 Clostridiales bacterium
ACTAATATAGTGCCTATGCTTCTGTATTCACTTGTGTACGGAGGAAAGCTGTATAAAAAAATATTTTATACTGTGTCTGTCTATTCTTTGGGTATGATTTTGGAGGATTATCTTTTTCTGATTATAGATTTTTTATCAAACGGTTCTGAATTCCACACGGCAGTTATTTTTTATGTTGTTTTTAATCTGCTTTATTACGGAATATATCTCCTTTTAAGTAAGATTATCTCAAATTTATCCGGCGCTGATTTCAGATTTAAACATATGTTTCCCCTTTTGTTTGTGCCTGTGTGTATAATATTTTTCACACAGATTTTTGCCTCAAGCAGCTTCACAATAAACAAATTTGTCATATTTGCTTTTATGCTGGTGATAAGCCTGCTTATTTTCTACTGTTTTCGTGAAATCGACAGGTCATATGCAAATATTTACAATGAACAGATGCTTGAAAATGAAAACAGATATTACAAAAACCAGTTTGATATAATAAGAGATTCCGATATAAGAACGAGAAAGCTTCGCCACGACTACAAAAACCATATGCTTGCTCTTAAAAGCTATATATCCTCCGGCAATAGAGAAGAAGCCGTCAAATATATAGACGACATATTGGGAAACACAGATTTCGAAAAACAAATCGCAAACAGCGGAAACATAGTTGTCGACAGCCTTATAAACTACAAATTAAGAGATTACAGAGAAAACAGCATAAATCTTGATTTGAACATTTTTATTCCCGAAAAGCTGTTTGTCTCCTCCTACGATTTAAATATAATTTTGGGAAATATGATCGACAACGCCCTGAGAGCCGCCCTGAAAACAGCCGAACGCAAAATCACAATAACAGTGAAATTTACTGACAAAGCACTTTTTATAAAAGTCGGAAACACCTTTGACGGTCACATTTCCGACAAAGACGGTGTTCTGCTTACAACGAAAAAAGACAAAAAGAATCACGGCTTCGGTGTGGATATTATAAAGGAAACAATAAAAAAATATGACGGCGAAATGGATATTTCTGCCGAAGACAATTTCTTTTGGAGCACAATAATTTTACACAACAGGTAATTCCCTTATGCATTAATTTGCATAAGGGAACAAACCTTCAATAATCACCCTAAAGTATAAGACTTTATTACAAAAATTCCGACTTCCTGCCGCAGCAGGTAATATAAACCCCCTTCTGGGCCCGGGTCATTGCCACATATAACAGACATTTTTCGGCAGTTAAAGACTCTGCTTCCGACACAGAATCCGACCTGTTAATTGCAGAGGAATGAGGTATTATTTTGTCATTTACAGCTGCAATGAAAACATACTTAAATTCCAGCCCTTTAACACGGTGCATCGTAGCTGCCCTTAAGCCGTCAATATCTCTGTCGTCGGTTTTATTCCGTTTGATGGCAAAGGTTCTTATGCCGGCTTTAGTAAACTGCGCTGTATATTCATCCACAAGCTTTTTCGTGCGTGCCGTTACACAAATATCGCTTAGCTTAATACCGTTTTCTTTAAGACGGTTTATCTCACCGACAATATATTTAATCTCCTCCTGTGAATTTTCAAATTCCCTTATATCCGGTTTTTCGCCGTGAGTAAGCGACAAACACTTATCCCCCGGGTCAAAGCCGCCGTCCAGGTCGTCAAAAGAAATTCCGTCCAGCATGGCAAAAGCATGAGTTCTGATTTCCTCTGTAGTTCTGTAGTTAATCTTAAGTATATTGCTTCTGCTGCGAACATTAATTCCGCACTTTGACAGTGTAGGGTGATTTCTGTAAATACGCTGGTGAGAATCCCCCACTATAAAAATATCGTCCGGGCGTTCATTTCCGGCCATTTTTCTAAGCATTTTATATGCGTTATCGCTGAAATCCTGCCCTTCATCAACTATAATATGTGCATAAATAGGGCTGTCTTGTTTGTTTTCGATAATCACCGCAGTCTCATACATAGCTGTGTTAATGTCTCTTATTTGGTTTTCTTTCATTAAATTCAAATAATTCTCAAGCACTCTCCAAACAAGAAGCCTTTGTTTTTGATTTAACCCGGTTCCCCTGCCGCTTCTGTCGGCATTTAAATATTTTTCCGGGGTCAATGCTTCCTGAGCCATAACAATCCTGCTCCATTCCTCCTCATAAAATCTCTCACTGAATGGCAGATTAACATCTGCTTTCGCTATGGCCTTTTCCCATAAGGTTTTAATTTCTTCATCATATCCCAATTGAACCGAAGAATCATTTTCTTTAATAAACTGACCGACCCATGCGTCCAAATGGATCACATCGATTTTTCCGAGCTCCTCCGGATAACATATCTTTTTGAGATTATCCTTAATATCGGCTGCAAGATTTGCGGTAAAGGTTGTTACCAAAATTTTTTGTTCACCTTTCAGCTTTGAAGCAAGATATTTTGCACGGTGCATAGCCACCACAGTTTTTCCCGTTCCTGCGCCGCCCAAAACTCTGGCAGGACCCGAATAATTCCTTTTTACGATTTTTTGCTGGGCAGGATGAAGAAAAACACGCCACTTTTCCAAAGGCTCAGACATAATGCGCCGAAGCTCCTCTTCCCCTTCAACAACAACAAAAGATTTCAATGTATTCGGAACATTAAAGGCAGCGGCAAAATCGTTTCCGCCTGAATTTAAGGCCGCTTCTTCCCTTGCCATTTGAATAACCTCATCAGGCTCAAATCCTTCGGCAATCCACGACAAATATTCATAGGCATCACTTGGAATTGAGCCTTCGGCAGCATAAAACTCTTCTTTGTCGGTCATTGACCTGACAAAGTCGAGCTGAGCCTCAGGCACTCCCAGTCTAAGCAGGTCTTTATTGCTTACGGCTGCAAAAACAGAGGGTTTGGTTTTTTCGGCTGCCGGTTCTTTTACTGTCTGAATATCATAAACCTGTATTGCCCCCGTATTTGGGTTTACATCACATTTTTTTCTGACTGCCCACTGATATGCTTCGTCATGATGGTCTACCCATAAAAGCAGAAACACCCCTGATTCCGGCTGGCGCACCACAATACACCTGTATGTATCATCTATACGGGCGGAAAATATCTTTTTATCTATTCCCTGCCGAATTTTTTCATAGTTAATTCCGGACGCTAAAGGATTGTTTCTTAATTTATTTATAAACTCGGTCACCTTCCCCTGCACATTTCTCGGCAGCTTTGCGAATGCCGTAAGAAAATCAGAAGAAATAGCAATTCTTATGGTTTTTGTCATTAAGCTTCACCTCCGAATATATTAAATTTTTCCGAAATTTATAAGAGACAGTCACGTTATAAAAGTAAAAAGCTTGTCACCTTTTTATGTAAAATAACGGCAAATAACAAAGATTTGGTATAATCACCATATTCAGCCAGTTTATAGGCTTCCCTTGCGGCGCTGTCTATCTCAGAAAGAAGCTTTTTGTCGGAAAGATTTCTTGAGGCTATACGACGCATAGCTTTCTTTGAAATTCTTATTCTGTCCAATTCATAATCAATCATCTTATAAATTGAGCAGGCACTTAAAATTCTCTCATCATCTGTTATTTTCATCTTCTCTTAACATCCTTCTTTGCGGCCGGCGACTCACTGCTTAATATACTGCGCATAATTCTGATACTTTCGTCATTTAATTTGCTTTCCTTGTCAAGCGCATTCTTTATGCTTGTCACATATCCCTTATTGGTGTCACTCATGCCTTTGATTTCCGCCGACATTTTTGTTATGCTGTCCTGCATAATTCCATTAATTTTTTTGTTGTTTTTATTCAAATCGTCACTCAGTGCGGCAAACAGCTCTCTTATTTGTCTCGGGAAATCTGTACTCATGCTTGTGTTTACGCTGTCTGACATATTTTTAGCAGCAGCTGTAAGCTCTTCTTTTACTTCAGCAATATTGTCTTCATAACATCCGTAAAATGCATCGTAAGCACTATCTATTTTTTCTGCCGACTTTTTCAAGGTCGTTTCACATATTTCCCTAAGAGAATCGATATTTTCCGGAACGGTTTTAAGCGCTTCGTTTATACGCTTAAGATCATCATGGTTTTGCTCTCTTATACTGCCGCAAAGCTCTTCAATTTCAGAATTAATGCTGTCTGTCATTAAAGTAATGTTTTTATCGCTCTTTTGGCAAAATTCTTTATAAAGCTCCTGAGTTCCGCCGCAGACTTCTAAGGCCCTGTCACAATTTTCAAGGGTTTTGCCGCACACATCTTGTATTTCGCCGCAAATATTCTTTGTTTCTTTAAGCTCTGCAGCAAGCTCAGCCACCCTGCCGGCTGTTATTGTTTTAAACTCTTCCGCATATTTGTCCGCCGCTTCCTTAAGTGCAGTGATTTTTTCTCCGGATTCCCTCTTAAACTCCCCTATTGCAACAACTGTTTCATTATGCAGAGATTCTATGCTGACGGCAGTCACAGCGTTAAAATCTTCCGAAAATTAGTACGAAGCATCCTTAAGAGAGTCTAGCATTTCGCCTGATT
>JAJQCI010000119.1 GCA_021202835.1 Clostridiales bacterium
TCATAGTGGTGAACTTCCATAACGTAGGTTCCTCTTCCCTGTGTTTTTGAACGCAGGTCAGTGGAATAGCCGAACATTTCAGCAAGGGGTACATATCCGTGAACAATCTGAAGACCGTTTTCCATTTCCATACCCTCAATCTTGCCTCGGCGTGAGTTCATATCGCCTATTACATCACCCATATATTCCTCGGGAACAGTAACGTCAACCTTCATAACAGGCTCTAAAAGAACGGGATTTGACTTTTTCATAGCGTCCTTAAATGCCATAGAACCGGCAATATGGAAAGCCATTTCAGAAGAGTCAACCTCGTGGTAAGAACCGTCGTAAAGTCTTGCTCTTACGCCGACAACGGGATAGCCGCCGATAACACCCGACTGCATAGCCTCTTTGATGCCGGCTTCGACAGCAGGGATATATTCCTTGGGAACTACACCGCCCACAACATCGTTGACGAATTCGAAGGTTGTTTCGGCGTTGGCCTCCATAACCTCAAACTTAACCTTAACATGGCCATACTGACCGCAGCCGCCTGACTGTCTGGCATATTTGCATTCAACATCGGTGTTCTTTCCGAATGCTTCTCTGTAAGCAACCTGGGGAGCGCCTACGTTGGCCTCCACCTTGAACTCCCGTAACAAACGGTCTACAATAATCTCAAGATGGAGCTCGCCCATACCTGCTATAATTGTATCTCCTGTTTCCTGATTAGTATAGGTTTTAAACGTGGGGTCTTCCTCCGCAAGCTTTGCGAGAGCAATACCCATTTTATCTCTCCCGGCCTTGGTCTTGGGTTCGATAGCAACAGAAATAACGGGATCGGGGAAGTTCATTGATTCAAGAATAACCTGATTGTCTTCCGTACATAGTGTGTCGCCTGTTGTGGTGTTTTTAAGACCTACAGCAGCGGCGATGTCACCTGCGTAAACCTTGTCTATTTCCTGTCTTGTATTAGCGTGCATCTGGAGAATACGTCCGACTCTTTCCTTTCTGCCTTTAACCGAGTTATAAACATATGAACCGGATTCAAGACAGCCGGAGTAAACTCTGAAGAAAGCAAGCTTTCCTACGAAGGGGTCGTTCATAATTTTGAAAGCGAGAGCCGCAAAGGGTTCTTCGTCTGAAGCATGCTTTTCAACAACTGCTTCTTCGTCTCCGGGGAGATGGCCCTTAATAGCAGGGATATCTGTAGGAGCAGGCATATATTCGAGAATACCGTCAAGAAGCTTCTGAACACCCTTGTTTTTATAAGCGGAACCGCAGAAAACGGGAACAGCCTCACAGGCTATGCAGGCCTTTCTTAAAGCCTTCTTCATTTCATCTATGGAAAGATCTCCCTCTTCAAGATATTTTTCCATAAGCTCTTCATCTGTTTCGGCAATAGCCTCAACCATCTGAATTCTGTAGTCCTCGGCTTTTTCCTGCATATCTTCGGGAATATCCTTTATTTCAACGTCGGTTCCCAATTTGTCCTCATAGTAGTAGGCCTTCATTTCCATAAGGTCGATAACACCTGCAAACAGGTCTTCCGCCCCTATGGGAAGCTGAACAACTACGGGATTGGCGTTAAGGCGGTCCTTTATCATGCTTACAACATGATAGAAGTCGGCGCCCATAATATCCATCTTATTTACGAATGCCATACGGGGAACGTGATATCTCTCAGCCTGACGCCAAACGGTTTCCGACTGGGGCTCAACGCCGCCCTTGGCGCAAAATACTGCAACTGAACCGTCAAGAACACGAAGAGATCTTTCCACCTCTACCGTGAAGTCTACGTGTCCGGGGGTGTCTATAATATTTATACGGTGTTTGGGGCCGTCGCCGATATGCCACATTGTTGTTGTTGCGGCAGAGGTAATTGTTATGCCTCTTTCCTGCTCCTGGTCCATCCAGTCCATAACGGCTGTGCCCTCATGGGTATCGCCTATTTTATAGGTACGTCCCGTATAGTAGAGAATTCTCTCGGTAAGAGTTGTCTTTCCGGCATCAATGTGGGCCATAATACCGATGTTGCGAGTAAGCTCCAAGGGTACTTGTCTTTTGTCTGCCACACTAATTCCTCCTTAAAAGTAATAGTTTTATATAATAAAGTTTGAAATTACCACTTGAAGTGGCTGAAAGCCTTGTTTGCCTCTGCCATTCTGTGGGTTTCGTCCTTCTTCTTGCAGGCTCCGCCCTCAGACTTCATAGCGTCCATTATTTCGCCGGCAAGGCGCAAATCCATGGTTTTTTCGTTTCTCTTTCTGGAATAAAGAACAAGCCATCTTAAACCTAATGTAAGACGTCTTTCGGATCTTATTTCCATAGGCACCTGATATGTGGCACCGCCGACACGGCGAGCCTTAACCTCAAGTACGGGCATGATGTTGTTTAAAGCTGTTTCAAAAGCCTCAAGGCCGGGGGTTCCGGTTTTTTCTTCTACGATTTTGAATGCGCCGTAAACAATCTTCTGTGCTGTACCCTTCTTGCCGTCGAGCATAACGGAGTTAATAAGTCTTGTAACCGTTACACTGTTGTACATAGGATCAGGCAGTACTTCTCTCTTTGAAACATGACCTTTTCTTGGCACGATTCTTCCCTCCTTAATCAAATATTATTAATTCATAGGTACTCACAGGTCTTGCTGACCCGTGTATATGCCCTGCTCCGACCCTTGTACTTTTGTTTATATATAAAATGACAAAAGTATTTATTTGGTGAGATACATGGCAGTATACTGTTTTGGAAACTGATGATTTTACGGAAATAAAAATAAGCTTTTATTTTGAATTTTTCATCATTTTCCTTAATTATTTCTTTTTCTTCTTGCCGCGCTTAGCGCCGTATTTTGAACGGGCCTGTTTTCTGTCGGCAACTCCGGCTGTATCAAGAGTACCTCTGATAATATGATAACGTACACCGGGGATATCCTTTACTCTTCCGCCTCTTATAAGAACAACGCTGTGCTCCTGAAGGTTGTGGCCTTCACCGGGAATATAGGATGTAACTTCGATACCGTTTGAAAGACGAACTCTGGCGATTTTTCTCATAGCTGAGTTAGGCTTCTTAGGTGTAGCTGTCTTAACAGATGTACATACGCCCCTCTTCTGAGGTGAGGTTGCGTCTGTCTGCTTTTTCTTAAGAGTGTTAAGTCCCTTAAGGAGAGCAGGCGCTGTTGACTTTGTAACCTTTGTGCTTCTGCCTTTTCTGACTAACTGGTTGAATGTAGGCATTCCATGCACCTCCTTCTTTTCTCTTTCGGAAAGGAAAACTCCCTTCCTTTCAACACTTTTGTCATGTCTGATTATAAAAAAATCTCAAACACCAAATTATTATATATCCGCCGGTCTCAAAAGTCAACCACTTTTTTAAAATTTTACAGTATATTTTCAATATTTTTTAACAGTTCAGCTTGGCACGGGCGAAACGCCAAATGATTCGTAAAAATGAACCATGTAAGCGGCGCCGGCTGCAGAGCAGACGTTTTGCGAGCTTTTGGCGTGCCGCCCGTGCAAAATGCACGGCTTAACTGTTACTTATTTCTAATTATTTTTTTAATAAAATACAAATTTATGCTTTACTTTTGAATAAATATGTAATAGAATAGATTAAACGGAATAATTATTTATTGCTGTTAAAAAGCACAGCAGTTCGGCCCTGCGTCCCATACAGCTGAACTGTTACTGAAAATCAAGGAGGAAAATAAAATGAAAAGATTTAAAACATTAACAGCCGTTGTGCTTGCAGGCTTCTTTGCCGTTTCAGCCGTTGGCTGTGGAGGAAGCTCATCTGAGCCTGCAGACACAGCCGAAGTCGCAGAGGAAGCCGAGGCGGAAGCAGCCGAGGAAACCGGCGAAGCTGAGGAAACAGCCGCTCTTACAGGTACCGAGGGCAAGCTTATCTGGGGCACAAACGCAGCATTCGAACCTTATGAATATATGGAAGGCGACGTTGTTGTGGGTATTGACGCTGAAATAGCAGACGCCATTGCAGAAAAATTAGGCCTTGAGGCTCAAGTTGAAAATATGGACTTTGACGCTATCATTCCTTCCGTAACAACAGGAAAGGTTGACATAGGTCTTGCAGGTATGACAGTTAACGAAGAAAGACTTAACAACGTTAACTTCTCAGATCCTTACGTTGAAGCCGGTCAGGCTATTATAGTTCCCGAGGGGTCAGAAATCACTTCCGTTGCCGATTTGGAAGGCAAGATTATAGGCGTTCAGAGAGGAACAACAGGTGACGAATATGTTTCAACAGAAGAAAACGGCGTAAGCCCTGCCTCCGTTGAAAGATTTTCAAACGGCCCCGACGCTGCCCAGTCACTTCTTACAGGCAAAATCGACGCTATAGTTTTAGACAACGAGCCTTCAAAGAAGATTGTTGCTAATTCAACAGGCCTCGTTATTCTTGACGAGCTTCTTACATCCGAGCAGTATGCCATTGCTGTAGCAAAGGACAACACAGCTCTTCTCGATGC
>JAJQCI010000306.1 GCA_021202835.1 Clostridiales bacterium
ATTTAAAAATTAGAAATTTTCAGTTGACCCGGAAGAGGATTTGGTTTAAAATGAATTTATTACTAAATTTAAAAGGAAAAAAGCTTATGATAAAAACAATAAGGGTGAAGGAGGGAGAAATTCCCTATATTCTCACCAGAAAAAACGTTAAAAACATAAATTTCAGAATTAAGCCCGACGGAGTTGTCTATATATCGGCAAACAGAAGAGTTCCCGAAAAATATATAAGGGAGCTTATCGCCCAAAACGGCGAAAGCTTTTTAAACACAATAAGGGAGATAAACGCCAAAAGCAAATCCCAAAAGGAGGCCGGAGACAGCTTTTATTTCTTAGGCAGAAGGTATGAAACTGAAATAATACCATCCGCCGAAAATGTCTGCCTTCTTAAAGACAAGCTTTATGTGTATACAAATTTTCCCGAAAAAAGTGAGGAATTAATAGGCGCCTTCACTCAAAGCGAAACAAAAAGGCTTTACCGTGAGGCTGTCGAAAAAATTTACAATATGGTGAAGGCCGACGGCACGCCCTTCCCCACAAAAATAAGCATAAAAAAAATGACAAGCCGCTGGGGCAGCTGTACCCCTTCAAACGGCCATATGTCACTTAACAGCGAGCTTATAAAATATCCCCTTGGCTGTCTTTATTATGTGGTTCTTCACGAATTCACACATTTTCACTACAGGGCGGGCTCACGACAAAAGCTTTTATGCTTATGTTGAAAAATATATGAAAGACTATAAAAAATATGTAACCATTCTTAAAACACCATATTATGAGGCGAAATATGAATAAAAAAGTTGTTGTGGGTATGTCAGGCGGAGTTGACTCCTCAGTCTGTGCATATCTTTTAAAGGAACAGGGCTATGACGTTACGGGAGTAACCATGCAGATTTGGCAGGACGAAGCTAGAGACGCCGTGGAGGACAACGGGGGCTGCTGCGGTCTTTCCGCCGTTGACGACGCCAGAAGCGTGGCTTACCGCCTGGGCATACCCTACTATGTTTTCAATTTCAAAGACGATTTCAAAAAATACGTTATAGACTATTTTACGGCGGAATATCTCAAGGGCAGAACCCCAAACCCCTGCATAGCCTGCAACCGCTATGTAAAGTGGGAAGCCCTTTTAAACCGCTCTCTGGCCATAGGGGCCGACTATATAGCCACAGGCCACTATGCAAAAGTGGTCAAACACCCCGAAACAGGGCGCTATACCCTGAAGGTAGCCAACACCGACACGAAGGACCAAACCTATGCCCTCTATAATTTAACTCAGTTTCAGCTCTCCCACACTCTTATGCCCGTTGGGGAATATGACAAGGGCGAAATAAGAAAAATAGCCGAAGAAATAGGCCTTTCCGTAGCGGCAAAGCCAGACAGTCAGGATATCTGCTTCATTCCCGACGGGGACTACGGCAGGTTTATTCACGAAAACACAAGCACCCCTATTCCCGAAGGGAACTTCGTCGATATCGACGGCAATGTTTTAGGCACCCACAAGGGCATAACAAACTATACAATAGGCCAGCGCAAGGGCTTCGGCCTTTCATTTAAAACCAGAATGTATGTTCTGGAAATAAGGCCGGAAACAAACGAAGTGGTTTTGGGCGAGTCGGACAAGCTTTTCAAAAATACGGTGACAGTCGAAAACTTCAACTATATGGCGGTTGATGACATAACAGAGCCCCTAAGGGCAGAAGGAAAGCTTCGCTATTCTCAAAAATCCTCCCCCTGCACACTTTACAAAAAGGGCAATAAAATAACAGCCGAATTTGACAATCCCCAAAGAGCGGCAACCCCCGGGCAGGCGGCTGTTTTTTACTCAAACGGCTTTGTTCTGGGCGGCGGAACGATAATAGAATAACGCAAATTTTTATATTTTTATAATTTTATTATTGTTTTCTTTGAATCGTTATGATATAATTTAATCGGGAATTTTTGCCTTTCGGCAGAGATTCCGGCAGAGTTTTCGCTCTGTCACAAAGAGGAGCAGCAGGCGGTTACTCCTCACCTCTCTAATTCACATATGAAGGAGGTGCTGCTTATGATTTAAGAAATTATCTTCAGAATTATGTTTAGGGGAGGTGATATTGTATATGATAAAGATTATATATGACGTATATACACTTGCGGTATTAATCGCTTTGGCTATACGCATAATTAAAATAATCCGTAACATAACAAAAAGATAACCGTCGGGGCATCCCAAACCGTGACGGTTATCTTAGGTAATCTAACTGGTGAGGAGTAACTGCCTTAAGTTACTCCTCTTTGTATTTTTATAATATCACAGCAAGCCTTCTCTGTCAAGTTAAAATTCGGGCTTAAACACTGTCAAAAAAGAGCAGCCGGTCTGACTGCTCCCTTTTTTTATTAAAATCAATTTTAGCCAATAACCTTTGCTACTTCAGCGGCGAAGTCTTCGTTTTTCTTTTCGATGCCTGCGCCTGTTTCGTAGCGGATAAACTTCTTAACAGCGATGCTGCCGCCTTCTGCCTTAGCAACAGAAGCAACATACTGACCTACTGTCATGCTGTCGTCTTTAACATATTCCTGGTCAACAAGACACATTTCCTTGAATTCCTTGTTAAGACGGCCGACAATCATCTTTTCGATAATATTGTCGGGCTTGCTTGCGTTCTTGGGGTCGTTCTTAGCCTGATCGATAAGAATAGCCTTTTCCTTAGCTATGAATTCCTCTGAAATTTCCCCTCTGTCAACAAATCTGGGGCTCATAGCGGCAATCTGCATACAGATATTCTTGCCTGCTTCAACAACCTTGTCGTTCTTAACGTCTGTTGTGAGCTCAAGCATAACGGCAACCTTGCCCCCTGCGTGGCTGTAGCTTACAAAAAGGCTTGAACCGTCGTTAACAAGCTTTTCAAAACGTCTGATTGAAAGCTTTTCACCAATAACAGAAACCATTTCAACATGAGCTTCGTTAACTGTCTTTGTTTCGTCTTCAATCCATTTTTCGGAAAGCAAGCCTTCAACATCAGCAGCGTCAGAGCCTGCTATCTGCTTAGCAACCGCAAGAACATAGTTCTGGAATTTTACATTTTTAGCAACAAAGTCTGTTTCGGAGTTAACCTCAACAACAACAGCCTTGTTTCCGTCTTCTGAAATATAGGGAAGGCTTAAGCCCTCAGCAGCGATTCTGCCGGCTTTCTTTTCAGCCGTAGCGGCACCCTTCTTACGAAGAATGTCAAATGCAGCGTCCATATTTCCGTCAGCTTCAACGAGAGCACTCTTGCAGGCACTCATACCGGCACCGGACAAGCCTCTTAATTCTTTAATCATAGCAGCAGTAACAGCCATAATATATATACCTCCGTTAGTAAATTATTCTTCTATAGCCTCAGCAGCTTCTTCAGTTTCTTCGCCTGCGTCGTTTGATACACCCTGGCGTGATTCGATAACGGCGTCTGCCATTCTTGATGAAATAAGCTTTACGGCACGAATAGCGTCATCGTTTCCGGGAATAACATAGTCAATCTCTTCGGGGTCACAGTTTGTATCAACAATAGCAACGATGGGAATATCAAGATTGTGAGCTTCTGCAACGGCAAGGTGTTCCTTTCTGGGGTCAACGATGAAAATAACATCGGGGATTCTCTTCATTTCTTTAATACCGCCGATATTTCTTTCAAGCTTTTCCTTTTCGTGCATAAGCTTGGCAACTTCCTTCTTGGGAAGAACGTCCATTGTTCCGTCTTCGATCATTGCGTCAAGCTCTTTAAGTCTCTTGATTCTGGACTTTGTTGTTTCGAAGTTTGTAAGAAGACCGCCGGGCCATCTTTCGCTTACATAGTTCATACCGCAGCGAGTAGCTTCTTCTCTGATAGAATCCTGAGCCTGCTTCTTTGTTCCTACAAAGAGAAGCTCTCCGCCGTCTCTTGTAATGTCTGCAACGGCATTGTAAGCATCCTCAACCATTTTAACTGTTTTTTGAAGGTCGATAATATAAATGCCGTTTCTTTCGGCAAAAATATATTCCGCCATTTTAGGGTTCCAGCGTCTTGTCTGGTGACCGAAGTGAACGCCTGCTTCCAAAAGCTGCTTCATTGTAATAACACTCATTTTAAAATCCTCCTTTTAGTTAAACCTCCACGGCATACCGGCGGCAGCCCCGAAGCCTAAAAAGCCTTTCGGGACACAGCGCCCCGGCCCAAAGCCGTGTGTGTAATAAGCGTTAAGCGCATAAAATAATACGCCGAAAATAATAATACCACATTTTCCCGCCGAGTTCAAGAACTTTTTTGAGTTTTTTAAAATTTTTTACTCTTTTTTACGATTGGTTTTTTAAGCAATAAAAAAAATAGGTAAAATTGACACAAAAATATTTTGTGCGGTGTAAATACAATATATGTTTTTTCGTTTCATCCGATTTATTTTTATTACCAAACTTTCGTCTTTTGTTGCCGTGTGAAAAATATTATTT
>JAJQCI010000090.1 GCA_021202835.1 Clostridiales bacterium
ACCCAAGATGCCGTCACCTTTTATTGACACCTATCAAGCTGATAGGTGGGTTTCCGCATATCCGCTTCTGCCATCCCCTGCCCAAAGGGAATTAGCTTGGGGCCCGGCATAGGCGAAAGGATATAGGAATCCCGTTTGTGTTCTGTAGGTTCAATAAAACAAGGTTAGCGAACAACTCAGGCAGTTGGCTTTTTTGCTACAAGCTAATTATAATATATCACGAATGAATTTTCAAGACATATTTTAAAATTTTTTACATAAATTTTTACATTGGCAGAACTTTATCGTTTTTCAAAAAATCCAAAAGCTGTTTTATATTCTTTTTTCCAAAATCCACCCTGTTGTCGTTTACAACAAGACAAGGCACGCTCATAACGTTATATTTTTTCTGCAAGTCGGGAAAGTACTGAAGGTCGAATACCTCTGCTGTAACAAGGGGATTTAAAGCAGCTGTTTTTTGAGCCGCAGTAACCAGCTCGGGGCACATTGTGCAGGAGAGAGAAACGAGAACCTTCATATCGACAGGCTCCGAAATATCGGAAATTGCCCTTTTTGTTTTATCATCAAGACTTTGGCCGGGTCCTGCCGCATTGTAAAGCCCCAAAATGAAGGAAGTGAACTCATGGCCTCCGGGTACGCCGTGAAAAGCCAGCCCGGTATAGCTTCCGTCATTCCTGTAAACCTTTACGCAGGGCTTATTATCTTCTTTGTCATATGCTTTTTCGATTTTAAGCTTGTCGGTAATCTTGGCAAGCTCCCTCATATACATTTCAAGCTCTTCTGAAATGGCTCCCTTGTCAGAATAAAGGCGAAGAACAAGGCTGTTTTCCATTTTTGAAAACACCTCTCTCAGCTGAGCCGAAAGTTCGGAGCCGAAAAAGCCGGCTTCTCCGGAATTTTCTTCGGCCCTGCCTGTGCTGTTTTCCTTTCGTTTGACAGGTATAATGCCTGTTTTTTTCTGCATAGCGGCGGCGCAGCGCTCAAGCTCGGTTGCGGCGAGGGCGCCGTCACCTACGGCGGTAACAACCTGTCTTAAATTTTTGACACAGACATCGCCTGCCGCATAGACGCCGGCCTTTCCCGTAAATTTGTTTTCGTCGGTTATAATATAGCCCTGTGGGTTAAGCTTCACAGTTCCCTTGAAAAGCTTTGTTTCGGGAGCATAGCCCACAAAAACAAAAACCCCGAAGGTATCGCCCGGCTCTGCGCTGTAAACCCATTCTTCTCCTGTTTTTAGATTAACACAGCATATGGTTTTAAGGGAGTCATCTCCGTCAACATATTTAACCTCCGTATTCGTAAGGACGGTTATATTTTCATTGCTTTTTGCCTCGTCTGCCGTGGCCTTTGCGCAGGTGAAATCATCCTCCCTTATTAATATAGTGACGTGTTTCGCATATTTAGTAAGAAAAACGCTTTCCTCCGCCGCTGCAAAGCCGCCGCCTATAACGAAAATTTCCTTTCCGGCAAAAAATTCTCCGTCGCAGGTTGCGCAGTAGGCCACACCTCTGCCTTTAAACCTTGACTCACCCTCAAAGCCCACAGTTCGGGGACGGGCTCCTGTGGCGGCAAGAATACCGAAGCACTCAAAGTCACCTCTGCTAGTTTTTACCTTTTTGATGTCGCCCTCTGCTTCAATTTTTTCGGCTTCGGCCAACAGAAATTCGGCGCCGAAGCCTTCAGCCTGTTTTCTCATATTTTCTGTAAGCTCCGAACCGCTTGTTTTGAAAACCCCGGGGTAGTTTACAACCTCGGAGGTAATCGTTATCTGACCGCCGAAGCTCTCCTTTTCAATAACCAAAACCCTATATTTTACCCTTGCCAGATAAACGGCAGCTGTAAGCCCGGCAGGGCCTCCGCCGATAACAATAACGTCGTAAAAATTTTCCGCCGCCATCAAAGAAGCCCCACCAAATCAAGACTGGGCTTAAGGGTTTCGCCTCCGGGCTGCCATTTTGCCGGGCAAACCTCATCGCTATGGGCGGCAACAAACCTGCAGGCATGAAGCTTTCTCAAAAGTTCTTCGGCGTTTCTTCCCACATTGCCTTCATTAACCTCATATGCCGCAATTCTCCCCTCCGGGTTTACTATAAAGCTGCCCCTTTCCGCCATACCGTCGGCTTTTATATAAACCTCAAAATCCTTCGCAAGGGCATGTGTCGGGTCTGCCAGCATAGTATATTGTATTTTTTTGATTCTCTCCGAGGCGTCATGCCAGGCCTTGTGAACAAAGTGGCTGTCTGTGGAAACGGAATAAATTTCACAGTCCGCAGCTTTGAAGTCGGCATATTTATCCGCTAAATCTTCAAGCTCCGTAGGGCACACAAACGTAAAATCGGCAGGGTAAAAGAAAAATATACTCCACCTGCCCAGAATATCGCCCTTTGTTACTGTTTTAAATTCGTTTCCGCAGTAACCCTGAAGGGAAAAATCCATTACTTCCTTATTGATAAGTGACAATTTAAACTCCTCCTTTATATATCGGCCTGTTTCGGCTGTTACAATTTATTATTACCCAAAAGCTTTCAATCATTCGCAAAAAAAATTGCCTGTCTGTATGTTCGATTCTTTACAATCCTTGGATTTTGTGATATTATATAGCAAATATTAAATGAGGAAGTGCAGGTATGCTTAATCAGTTTTCGAGAACAGAACTGCTTTTGGGAAAGGACGGAATGGAAAAGCTTTATAGGTCGAGGGTCGCCGTTTTCGGGCTGGGCGGCGTGGGAGGCTATGTCGTTGAAGCCCTGGCAAGAAGCGGCATAGGCAGGCTCAGCTTAATTGACAGCGACAAAATTTGTTTAACGAATTTAAACCGTCAGATTCTGGCCACAAGAGAAACACTGGGAAAATATAAGGCCGACGCCGCAAGAGAAAGGGTTTTGTCAATCAATCCGGATATTGAAGCGGAGGCATACAAGGTGTTTTATATGCCCGATAATGCGGATATGTTTGATTTTTCCGAATATGACTATATTGTTGACGCTATAGACACCGTAACGGCAAAACTTGAGATTATTGTCAGGGCCGAAAAGGCCGGAACCCCCGTTATAAGCTGTATGGGCGCCGGAAACAAGCTTGAAGCTTCGGCGCTGGAGGTTGCCGATATATATAAAACGGAAATCTGTCCTTTGGCAAGAGTTATGCGCCGTGAGCTTAAAAAAAGAGGAATTAAAAAGCTTAAGGTTGTTTATTCAAAAGAAAAGCCTATAGAGCCTGTGGGAGAACGGGCCGAAGAGGAAGAAAACGTCAGCCCGGGTCGGCGAATCCCCGGAAGCACGGCCTTTGTGCCGGCTGTCGCCGGGCTTATAATCGCAGGAGAGGTTGTTAAAGATTTGATAAGTGAAAAAAACAACTGTATTAGCCAATAGGCTGTTATATGAAATAATATGTTTGCTTTTGCATTTCAATAATAATACGTAAGGAGTAACGACAATGGATATTATGTTTTTAGCGGCAATTATGCTTAAAATTATTTTTGTTGTGGCTGTGGGCTTTGTTCTTAAGAGAACGGGAGTTATTACCGATGAGCTTCAAAAGGGCTTAAGCAGTCTTCTTGTAAACGGAATCGTTCCTTTTAACATACTTGAGGCCTCTGTCTGTGAATATTCGGCGGAGCTGGCGGAAAGAGTGGGTTTCAGTGCGGTTATAGCCGGAGCCTATTATATTTTGGTGATAATTTTCTGTCATTTTATGGTGAGGGGCTTTAAGCTGGACAAAAATTCCAAAAGAATTATAATTACTATGGTTACCTTTGCAAATGTGGGCTTTATAGGCTTTTCTCTGACCGGAGAGCTTTTCGGCGAAGAGGGCACACTTTACTGCGTTATTTACAATCTCTTCTATAATGTAATTATGTACGTCTACGGCATAAACCTCATAAGCGGCGAAAGGGGCTTCGATATAAAGGCCGTTCTCAAAAAGCCCGTTACGGTGGCCTGTATTATCGCCCTTATAATTTTCTTTTCACCCTTTACGATACCCGATATGGTTTTAAGCCCCATTTCATCGATAGGAAGCATGGTTTTTCCTGTCTCGATGATTATTATAGGCTGTGAAATAAACGAAATGGATTTATCCATGCTTATAAAGAACAAATATGCCTATGTTGTGTCGGCCTTGAGGCTTCTTGTTTTGCCTCTTATTATGGCGGCTGTTCTCCATTTTCTCGGCTTCAGAGGAATTCTCCCCAGAACAATGGTGGTTTTGACGGCGCTGCCCTGCGGCTCTATGAACATAATTTTTGCCGAAGCCTATGACTGTGCGCCTAAGCTGGCGGCTGTTACGGTGGTTCAGTCTATGCTTTTATTAATTCCGACACTTCCTATTATAATAGCAGTATCTTTCGCATTCCTTTAACATAAACGTAAAAGTGAAATAATATTTCTGAAATTGAATTGCCGCTTTGTTTATTCTATAATTGATTTACA
>JAJQCI010000276.1:0-1932 GCA_021202835.1 Clostridiales bacterium
ACTATTATTTTATCACATTTTTTTGCACTTGTCAATCTTATGTAGACACTATCTATATTATTATAGAGGATATTCCTCTACTTGTCAATAATTTTTTCGATGTTCATTTATACTATTGATGAGGGAGGGATTGTGTGAAATATAATGAAAGAATAAGAGGAATAAGGGAAGACAGAGACATGACTCAGCAAAATATAGCCGATATTCTTCATGTGGGTCAAAGAACTTATTCAGACTATGAAAGCGGAAAGGTGAGAATTCCTGTTGACAGTCTTTTGATTCTTGCGAAATTTTATGATGTATCTATGGACTATATAACAGGAGCAAGCAATATTAAAAAAGTTTTCCGAAAAAATAGACAGCGGCGTTTTGTAAGGAAAATGCCGCTGTCTGTTTTTGTTTAAATAACAGAAGCATTTTATTCGGCAGCATTTTTGCACTTCGGGAATATTATAAAAAAGGGGACAAAAATTAGCAGAAGCTAACCGACAAAATGGGAGATTTGGTCTTGACAATGAGGAGATAAAGGTATATCATATTTAATACCAAGTAAAATAGTTGGAATTATTGCGGTAAGAGGTGATATTTTGAAAATATCAACAAGAGCCAGATACGGTCTTAAGGCAATGATTGATATTGCTTTAAATGAAGATAAGGGTGCGGTTTCTCTTAATGCCATTGCCGAAAGAAACGGTATTTCCGAAAACTATCTCGAACAGCTTATTGCCTCCCTTAAAAAGGGCGGCTTTGTCAAAAGCGTAAGAGGGGCCGGCGGCGGCTATAAGCTTAATATGGCGGCGGAGGATATAACCGTGTGTCAGCTTTTGGAAGCCCTTGAAGGGTCACTTAGCTTAGTTGAATGCGGTGACGAGGGCGCCTGCGGCAGCGGCGGCTGCAGCGGCTGCACAGCCAAAACCGTATGGAAAAAGCTCAGCACGAATTTAAAAGAAACGGCCGGGTCGATTACACTGAAAGACCTTGTTGCCGAAGAATAAATTTATTGTAAAGGAGTCTTATTTGTGGACAAAATATATTATTTTGACAATGCGGCTACTACAAGAGTAAGCCCCGAGGTTATGGAGGAAATCTCAAAATATTTTACCGAAAGCTATTTTAATCCTTCAAGCATATATACCCCTGCGCAGAAGTGCAAGGAGGCTGTTGAAAAGGCGAGAGGACAGGTTGCCGCTGCTTTTAACGCAGACGCCAAAGAAATTTATTTCACCTCCGGCGGCTCCGAGTCGGATAACTGGGCTATAAAGGGCATCGCCGAAGCCTACAGTGACAAGGGAAAGCACATCATCACAAGCGCCATAGAACACCACGCCGTTCTTCACACCTGTGAATATTTGGAGTCAAAGGGCTATGAGGTTACTTATCTTCCGGTAAACGAAGAGGGCCTTATAAGCCTTGATGACCTTAAGGCGGCAATCCGCCCCGACACAATCCTCATTACTATTATGTTTGCCAACAACGAAATAGGCACTATTCAGCCCATAGAAGAAATAGGCAAAATCGCAAAGGAACACGGCATAATTTTCCACACCGACGCCGTTCAGGCCGCAGGCCATGTTTCCATTGATGTTAAGGCTTTAAATATCGACCTTATGTCTATGTCGGGCCACAAGATTTACGCCCCCAAGGGTGTAGGCGCTTTGTATATCAGAAAGGGCATTAAAATCAAAAACCTTATTCACGGCGGCCAGCAGGAAAGAGGAAGAAGAGCCACAACCGAGAACGTCCCCGGAATCGTGGGCTTAGGCAGGGCTGTTGAAGACGCTGTGGGCCGTATGGCTGAAGAAATCGAAAAACAGACAAAAATAAGAGACAAAATAATTGACGGAATACTTTCAAAGGTTGACTACTGCCGGCTTAACGGCTCAAGAGAACACAGACTGCCGGGAAACGTAAACATTTCATTCGAGTTTATAG
>JAJQCI010000276.1:1942-4418 GCA_021202835.1 Clostridiales bacterium
AGTTTATAGAGGGTGAATCGATTCTTCTTCTTTTGGATATGAACGGAATCTGCGGCTCCAGCGGAAGCGCCTGCACATCAGGCTCTCTTGACCCCTCTCACGTTCTCCTTGCCATAGGCTTGCCCCACGAAAAAGCCCACGGCTCTTTGAGACTGTCAATAGGCAGATTCAACACAGAGGAAGAGGCCGACTACGTCATAGAAAAAATTCCTCCCATAATTGAAAGACTTAGGGCAATGTCACCCTTATATGAGGAATTTTTAAAATCACAGAAAAGATAAAAAGATAAAGAAAAAAGCGAGGTAATTATATATGATGTACAGCGAAAAAGTTATGGACCATTTCATGAATCCCAGAAACGTAGGCGAAATCGAGGACGCCAGCGGCGTCGGCACTGTAGGCAACGCAAAATGCGGCGACATTATGAAAATTTTCCTTAAAATAGAGGACGGCGTTGTTTTGGACGCCAAGTTTAAAACCTTCGGCTGCGGTGCCGCCGTTGCCACAAGCTCAATGGCTACCGAGCTTATAAAGGGAAAGACTATTCAGGAAGCCCTTGAAATCACAAACAAGGCTGTTATGGAAGCT
Organism: Clostridiales bacterium; assembly: GCA_021202835.1. Lineage (GTDB taxonomy): Bacteria > Bacillota > Clostridia > Lachnospirales > CAG-274 > JAJQCI01. The sequence goes on from JAJQCI010000276.1 coordinate 2,531, forward strand.
CTCGACGGACTTCCGCCGGTTAAGGTTCACTGCTCCTGTCTTGCCGAAGAGGCTCTTCACGCCGCCCTTTGGGACTATGCGGAGAAAAACGGAATCGTTATAGAAGGCCTTGAAAAGCCTGTAAATGACATCAGCGAACACGAAAATCTGCCTGAAGAGGAATAAATTATGATTAAAAAAGCAGCTTCTGTCATTTTAACAGCCGCTCTCATCTTAACAGGCTGTCAGCTTAACGCAGCGCCTTACACCGCCGGTGGGCTTTTCTCTGCCGGCGGCGCCGAGACTTCCCGGTCTGACTTGGCGGCCGAATTTGACGGCCTTTTAACGGTAAAATATATTGATGTGGGCCAGGCCGACAGTATTCTTATAACCACTCCGAAGGGCAGTCATATGCTTATTGACGCCGGAGCCGAAACAGGCGCTGAAGCTTACCCCGTGAGAGAGGCCCTTTCTGCCGAAGGGTTGAATTATATCGATGTTGCAGCTGCAACCCATCCCCACTATGACCACATAGCCGAAATGGATTATGTCATCGAAAACTACGATATAGGTACGTTTTATCTTCCCGATACGGAGAACAGCTATACAAGCAAAACCTATACGGCTATGATTGAAGCCTTGGAGGAAAAGGGAGTGACGACGGTTTATCCCGAGATACCTTCTGAGTTTGAGCTTGACGGGGTTGACTGTCAAATTTTAAATCCCACAGAAAATCAAACAAAGGACTGCAATGAATATTCTCTGGTTATAAAGCTTACCTATGGAGAAAACACATTTCTTTTTACCGGAGACGCCGGAAGCCAGTCGGAATATAATATGATAGACAGAGGCTTTGATTTATCCGCCGATGTTTTAAAGGTAGGTCATCACGGAAGCGCATATTCCACCACAAGAGAATTTCTTGATGAGGTAAAGCCGGCCTATGCCGTAATTTCCTGCGGAAAAGACAACAGCTACGGCCACCCGTCAGAGCTTACGTTAAGCCGCCTTGAGGGAGTCGAAACCTATATAACGATGAACAGCGGAGATATAACAATAACATCCGACGGCGAAAATATAGAAGTATATACGGAAAAGGGCAGTGCCGAAGCCGGTGAAACGACCGCTTCCCAAAGCGAAAAAAGCGAAGCTGCCGAAAAAGCCTATATAGGCAATGTTAACAGCAAAGTTTTCCATTCGAAAAGCTGCGGAAGTCTTCCCAAGGAGGAAAACAGAGAATATTTTTCATCTAAAGAGGAAGCCTCCGCAAAGGGCTATAAGGCTCATTCCTGTGTAAAATAAGTATTCATATAAGCAAAAACCGAGGCTCCCCGTTAAGAGGAGCCTTTTAAACGCAGGCCGAAAAAAATTAATAAATCTTAGGCTTTGATATTTACTTGCCGGCTGTTGTGAGTTAAAGTAAAGGTACAAAAAGGGAGCAATTAACGATTGCTGCCACTTAAATAATAGATTTAATTGCAGCCGCTTATTTTTGCGAGTATTTGGCGCTCCGCTCGTGCCCTGCTTAAGGGTTTCTGTATGCAAACTCCGGTTTCCACACAGAAACTCCTAAGCAGGGCACAGCTGAACTGTTACAAAAAATCAACAAAAATCTTTTCAGCGCAAAAACTTTTGTCCGGTATGCTTTTCCAAGGCGAATGTAAAATTTTTTACAATTGCATGTGATATAATCAAATCATAAAACAAATTAAGGGAGGGCTTTATATGGGAAGCTTATTATTTTTAATTGCCGTAATAGCGTTTTTCAAATGGCAGGGGAATCAAACAAAAAAGAAAATAGACAATTATCCTTTAAATAAGGTTGACAGTGTTAAAATGTCTATGGATATTTATGCATCTCCGAAGCAAAAACAAATCAATATGATAAACGGAAAATACGATATAACAC
>JAJQCI010000316.1 GCA_021202835.1 Clostridiales bacterium
CTTAATAACAACGGTTGATGAAACAGCCTTAGCCGCCTTAACGAGAAGGCCTGCCGGTCTTGCGTGAATACCTACTTCGTCAGTAATAACATAATTAAAGCTTACCATTTTTAAATACCTCCTGTGAATGTTTTAAGTTTATTATAAATATATTTTACAATATTTTTCCTTAGTATGCAACAATATTTTTGTTCCGTCCGCAGAATTTTTTTACCCGAAAATCAGTTTTTCTTTACTCCCAGCGCTGCTTTTTCGCCGTTTATATTCCACTCTTTTGTATAAGCCTCCGGGTCGGAGCCTTTAACTGCGGCTGTGGCCAAAACGTCCGAAATGATAGAGTCTGTCTTCTTTTCGAAAATTTCTTCTATCTTTTCGCTTCCGCTGTAATAGAGAGTTATTCTGTCGAGAACCTCGAAACCGGCTTCCTTTCTCATTGTCTGAACCTTTGATATGATTTCTCTTACAAAGCCCTCTTCAATAAGCTCTTCCGAAAGGTTTGTGTCAAGAACAACTGTGGTGTGTTTGTCGCTTTCGGAAACAAAGCCTTCCATCTTGGCTGTTTCTATAAGAAGATCCTCTTCTGCAAGCTCAACCTCTATATCGTTTACAACAAACTTAATACTGCCCTTGGCCTTGAGGGTTCCCATAAGAACAGATCCGTCGGCGTTTCTTAAATATTCGCTTATTTTGGGGATAAGCTTTCCGTATTTTCTGCCCAGAGTTCTAAGCTGAGGCTTAAAGCTGTAGCTTGTGAAGGCTGAAACGTCGTCTGTGAATTCACATTCCTTTACATTAAGCTCGTCAAGTATAATATCCTTATACATATCATCAAGAACATTATCGGCCTTTACATACATTTTGCCTATGGGCTGTCTGTTTTTTATATTAGCCGTGTTTCTTGCGGCACGGCCTGCAATAACAACTGAAAGAACCTCTTCCATAGAAGCTTCAAGCTTTTCGTCTATCATGCTGTCGTCTGCCGTGGGGAAGTCACAAAGGTGGATTGACTCGGGAGCTTCCTTATCAACGGTAATAACAAGATTCTGATAAATTTCTTCGGCCATAAAGGGCACAAAAGGCGCCGAAAGCTTAGCAAGCTCAACCAAAACAGTGTAAAGAGTCATATAAGCGTTTATCTTGTCCTGAGGCATATCCTTACCCCAGAAACGCTCTCTGCTTCTTCTTACATACCAGTTTGAAAGCTCGTCAACAAAATCGTTTAAAGCCCTTGCGGATTCTGTAATTCTGTATTTGTCAAGGTTTGTATCCACATATTTAATAAGCGTCTGAAGCTTTGAAATTATCCACTTGTCAATAACGGCCAGCTTGTCATATTCAAACTTATAGTTCTTGGGGTTGAACTCGTCTATATTGGCATAAAGCACGAAGAAAGCATATGTGTTCCAGAATGTACCCATAAACTTTCTCTGGGCCTCGTTTACTGCCTTTTCATAGAAACGGCTGGGCAGCCACGGGTTGGAATTTGTGTAAAAATACCATCTTACGGCGTCGGCGCCCTGCTTGTCTAAAACCTCCCACGGGTCAACAACGTTGCCTAAATGCTTAGACATCTTTCTGCCGTCTTTATCCTGAACAAGACCCATAACAATAACGTTTTCATAGGGTGACTTGTCGAAAATAAGGGTTGAAATAGCCATAAGAGTATAGAACCAGCCTCTTGTCTGGTCAACAGCCTCTGAGATAAAGTTAGCCGGGAAGTGCTTCTCGAAAAGCTCCTTGTTTTCAAAGGGATAGTGGAACTGGGCAAAGGGCATTGAGCCTGAATCGAACCAGCAGTCAATAACCTCGGGAACTCTTGTCATCTTTCCGCCGCACTTGGGACACTTAAGATGAACGTTGTCAATATAGGGCTTGTGAAGCTCTATATCCTCGGGGCAGTCGTCTGACATTGACTTAAGCTCTGCAATGCTGCCGATTGTGTGTCTGTGGCCGCATTCACACTCCCAAATAGGCAGAGGAGTTCCCCAATATCTTTCACGGCTTAAGCCCCAGTCTATAACGTTTTCAAGGAAGTTTCCGAAACGGCCGTGCTTAATATTGTCGGGAATCCAGTTTACGGTTTCGTTGTTTTTAAGAAGCTGATCCCTAACCTTTGTCATAGCAATGAACCATGTGTCTCTTGCATAGTAAAGCAAAGGCGTGTCACATCTCCAGCAGAAGGGATAGTCATGTTCAAAGGGAAGAGCCGCAAAAAGCTTTCCGCTTTCCTTAAGCTTTTCTATAATAAGGGGATCGCCCTTTTTAACAAACATACCCTGAAGGTCATAAACCTCTTTTGTGAAATTGCCCTGTTCGTCAACAAGCTGAACGAAAGGCAGATCGTAGTTCTTGCCTACACGTGAGTCGTCCTCACCGAAAGCAGGCGCTATGTGAACTATACCTGTACCGTCTGTAAGTGTAACATAACCGTCACAGGTTACATAATAGGCGTCTTTGTCAAGCTTTCCTTCTACATAGTCGAAAAGAGGAACATAGTGTCTGCCCTCAAGGTCCTTGCCTTTAAAGCTTTCAACAACCTCTGTGCCCTCGCCTAAAATTGTTTCAACAAGAGCTTCGGCCATAATAAAATATTCGTCTCTTGATTTAACCTTAACATAGGTTTCCTTGGGATTTACACAGAGAGCAACGTTTGAGGGGAGAGTCCAAGGTGTTGTTGTCCATGCAAGGAAGGAAGTATTTTCTTCGTCAACACACTTAAACCTTGCTATAACAGATGTTTCCTTAACGTTTTTATATCCCTGGGCAACCTCGTGTGAAGAAAGTGCAGTACCGCAGCGGGGGCAGTAGGGAACGATTTTATGGCCCTTGTAAAGAAGGCCCTTGTCCCAAATCTGCTTAAGTGCCCACCAAATAGACTCGATGTAGGAGTTGTGATAGGTTACATAGGGGTTGTCCATATCTGCCCAAAAGCCTACTCTGTCGGACATTTCTCTCCAAAGTGTTTCATACTTAAATACAGATGATTTACACTTTTTTATAAAAGGCTCAACGCCGTATTCTTCGATTTGAGGCTTGCCGCTTATGCCCAGTTCCCTTTCTATTTCAAGCTCAACAGGCAGACCGTGAGTGTCCCAGCCGGCCTTACGGAGAACGTGACAGCCCTTCATGGTTCTGTAACGGGGAATAATATCCTTAATTACTCTTGTAAGAATGTGGCCGATGTGAGGCTTGCCGTTTGCCGTCGGCGGACCGTCATAGAATGTAAATTCTTCTGCGCCTTCTCTGTTTTTGACGCTTTTTTCAAAAATATTGTTTTTCTTCCAAAAATCAAGAACTTCCTTTTCTCTGGAAGCAAAGTCAAGAGTAGTTGTGACCTTGTTGTACATTTTTTTACCTCCGATTTTTTATTTCTTGTTATTTCTTCTAAAGGCAGTTTTTCGAAACAGTTTTCGCCCGTGCAGGGCGCACGGCTGAACTGCTTCGTTTTTTCACAAAAATAAAAATGCCCCCGTCTTATACAGGACGAAAGCAAAAATTTCCGCGGTACCACCCGAATTAATTACATAAATACAGTAATTCTCTCAAAACTCTTTAACGGTTGAGTCCGTCGAAGCCTACAGGCACAGCCGCCCTTCGGTTCGCCGCTCTAAGGTGATACGCCGGCAAACATTGACCTTCGGCTCCCACCGTCCCGAATTCGCTTGAGGTATGTTTATCGTCCCGTCCTTTTCATAGCGTTTGAAAAATCTCAAGGATATTATAACCAAATTTTTCGGTTTTGTAAAGCTTTTTCACGCATAATTTAAAAAAACCTAAATAACATTTTTAACCACGTTTTTTTTCTTTTTTAATTTTGGGGAAGTGTACCGTCTCCGCCCATAAGCGCCGTCATTTCTTCTATTCTTTCTAAAGGGAAAGGCGGCTGGGCCAGCGGTTTCATAGCGATTGACATAAGCTTCATTGGGTTATCGTCAGCAGCAACCCTGTTTGAGCTTAAATGGCCGCAGCGGCGGCAGCGGTGAATAATAGCCCACTCTCCGTTTTTTCTTACCCAAACGCTTATAGGCTCCATAATTCCTCCGCAGTCACATTCTCTGTCGCCGGGCTCATTGTCAACATGAAGACTCGACAAACAGTTTGGGCAGTGGTTTCTGTGGTCACTGCCGGCACCCATAGGCAGAACCTGTCTGCCGCAAACCTTACACGTGAATGTGTCATTACACGCATGGTTTTTATAATATCCTTTTTCATACTGTTTTCTTTTGTTTTCACGATTCATAAAATTGTCGCTCCGTAAAATAGCTGTTTTACTCCTGTTTCTTCAAAAATTATATATTATTTTACAGACAAAGTCAAGACGCTTTTCACTTACTCACTATATTTTTGAGCCGTTCATTATATTTATC
>JAJQCI010000290.1 GCA_021202835.1 Clostridiales bacterium
CAGTTAAGCTGCGCATCCGACGCCGCTTACACGGCTCAATTTTCGCAAGTATTTGGCGCTCCGCTCGTGCCCTGCCGAGGGATTTCCGTATGAAAATTCAGATTTCCATACGAAAACCCCTCGGTAGGGCACGGCTTAACTGTTACAAATTATATACGAGAAATTTATTCCAAAGATTCACAAATAAAGCCGTTATGTTTAAAAAATTTTTTTATTTAGTCATCCCAGTCCGAATCGGCGTCTTTGCTTAGAGAAAAGTTTTTCTGAGTTGTTCCCGTTAAAAAGGTGATTCTGTCATTTTCAAACATAACGGTTATATGCATAGAAGCCGCATTTTCACACAGAATTTCTGCTTTTTCCTCCGTCAGGGCCAAAACGGTTTTGAAAATTTTCGGCTTTATTTTGCCCTTTATAAGTTCAAAGGCTATAGGGCGAAGCTCACGCCAAAAACAACTTGTTCTGACTTCGCCCTCCTTAAGATAATCGGGGTTTATTTTTCCGTCTGTTTCAAATTTTGCAACGGAAAAAACCTCCATATGCTTTACAAGAAAGCCGTCGAAGGTTTCCCCCTTTAAAAATTTATTCATAAAAAGCTTTATCTGCTCGCCCCTCAAACAGAAACAGTACATCTAAAAAACTCCTTAAATCTCTACTCTTTCGGCGTCTGCCCAAATTCTTTCAAGGTCATAAAAATCTCTGCTTTCCCTGTCGAAAAGATGAACAACTATGTCATTAAAGTCCAAGAGAATCCAATTTTTGTTTCCCACGCCCTCAGTGCCTATTTTATGAATACCGACTTTAAAAACAGCTTCTTCAACACTGTCGCTCATAGCCTTAAGCTGGTTTGGGTTCTTTGCGCTTGCAATAATAAAATAATCGGCAATGGGCGTAAGCTCCTTTATTTTTAAAACAACAACATTGATGGCCTGTTTGTCATTAAGTGCAGCAACAGCCGCCTTTACGCCGTCTAAAATTTTTTCCTTACTCAAATTATTTCCTCCCGCAGATATTTTTTATAATATTCAAAAGCTTCAATGGAAAGGGGGTGAACGATTCTGCCCTTTTCCTTATTAAAGTTAATTGTTTGGTTTAAGGCTTCGGAAACAGCCTCTTTTAAATTATAATAAGACAATTCCCTTATTTTGTCAAGCCCTTCATAATGGGTTCTGTTAGGCTCTGTCATATCGGCAATGTAGACTATTTCTTCAAGGGGACTCATGCCCGGCCTGCCTGTTGTGTGATAGCAGATGGCGTTTAAAACGTCTCTGTCTTTAACACCGTATTCTCTTTCGGCGGCGGCCGCCCCCAAAAAGCTGTGAATAAGGTCGGGCTGTTCTCTTAAAATTTTATCCAGAGAAACGCCGTATTCATCGCAGAATTTGAAGGTTCGTTCCCTGTCGAAATTCTTTGCGCAGTCGTGAAGAAGCCCGGCAATATAGGCTTTGTGCTTATCTTCGCCGTGCTTTTCGGCTAAGCGTACCGCTTCGTCTGCAACACCGAGAGTGTGTATATATCTTGAAGGCTTAAGCTCAAGCTTTAATTTTTTCTTAAAACCTCTGACCTCCGGATAAAATTCGGGCTTAAAGCCGTAAAGCTCTTTTTCCTCTATATATTTTATAACCGTCTCGGGAACGTTATATTTAACCGACTTTCCGGCGGCTATCCTTCTTCTTATGTCTGTTGAGGAAATATCCAGCTTGGAGCTTTCTATATATTTAATGTCGGCATTAAATTTTTCTTCAAGCTTTTTAATTTGGGCTTCTGTTTTTTTGTTTTTAAAACCCGGCCTTGCCACTGCGGCAAAGCTGCAGAGAGACAAAAGCAGCTTGGGCTCACGCCATTTTTCCAAATCCATAAGAGAATCGGCACCCAATATAAAATAAAACTCCGTCCCTTCGGGATAAAGCTCCTTAAGGGCCCTTACGGTGTCTACAGAATAAGACAGGCCCTCTCTGTCAAGCTCAATTCTCGACACCTCGAAAAAGGGGTTGTCCCTACAACCCAAAAGTGTCATATTATATCTGTCTTCCGTGCTGCCTAAATTTTCGGCCTCCTTATGGGGAGGTTCACCGGCAGGTATAAAAATAATTTTGTCAAGGTCAAGCTCACATCTTACGGCCTCAGCCAAAGAGAGGTGACCGAAGTGTATGGGGTCAAATGTGCCCCCCATTATTCCTATTTTTTCCATTTCCAACACATTCCTTATATATAATATCGCCAAAGAAAGTCTCTGGCTTCTTCCGCATAGTCAATGCCTATTCTTTTTCCCGTTTTTATATCCTTCGGGTTTATTTCTTCGCCCGGGGCAATGTAAAAATCCTCCGAAAGACAGGATATACCGTTTTGGCTTCTGTCGATTCCCAGAGCCATACAGACCTTGCCGGGGCCGTTTAAGAGGTTTTTTCTCTGATAGGGGCTTAAACCGGCGTAATTTTTGCCGAAGCGGTTTTCGCTTAAAATGTCTTTGTCTCCCACAGGCTCCGCACCTCTTATGAGAACTCCGCTTGCAAAGTCTTTTTCTTCCGTTATGACGTTAAGACAGCAGTACATACCGTAGATAAGGTAAATATAGAAAACTCCTCCTTCGGCATAAAGAATTTCCGTTCTGGCCGTTCTTCTGCCGCCGTAGGCGTGACAGGCCTTGTCTACAGCGCCTATATAGCTTTCCGTTTCGGTAATTTTAACAACGGCTTTGCCGAAAACCAAATATTTACCCAAAAGCTCCCTTGCTACGGTATGAGTGTTTCTTAAATAAAAGTCTTTGCTTAATTTTTCCATAATTTACCTCAGCGCTGTAAAATTCGGGCGTGCAGACCTGCAGCACCTCTCCGTAAGCGTACGGTGGGTTAAGGAAGAAGATTTTTTTCTTCCAAAATAACATCCAAAACCTCTTTGGGATGTTCAGCATCCTCCACCGCTCCGTATATGGCTATATAATAATTCTCTTCGTCAAAATCGGGAAGCTCGGCCATACAGGCGGAATTTTTAAGGCTTACGGCATAATATTTTTCTTCGGGAACAAGCTCCGTAGACGATTTTAAAAGCAGCCCCTCATCTTTCATTTTGTTTAGCTCATCATTCGAACAGACAGAGGATAAATCCAAAAGATAGTCCTCTGCGGCATATTCCTCCATACTGTCTTTATCCATAACCATTATGTTTACGTCTCCCGTAAGAAGCATAGCGGCGAATTTTTCAAGCATTCCCGACAGAAAGTCGGTTTCACCCGGGTCGTCATAAAAATAATTTACAGTAACCTCTGTGTTTGTGTCAGTAAGACCCAGCTCGCCGTTTACATAATCATAGAGAGTATCCTCATAAAACTCCGGCAGACAATAATCAAGCATAGCCACCCCGGAATAAAGCTCCTTTCTGGGCTTAAGCTTGGCGTCGTAAAGCCATGTTCCGCCTATAAACAGAAGCACAATAACGGTAATGATGTGTACTTTATAATATTCCCATATATGTTCGATTTTCTTCCCGAAACTTAAATCTTTAAATGTCATTCTTCATCAACCTTTAAAGCCGAAAGCAGCTTAACCGCCCTTTCGACAGAATCCTTCGCAGTACCCCATGGGTCGTCTTTATGGCGGTAGTCATTTTTGTCTATAAACCATGCCACGTCTTTTTCAAGAGCCTTTAAAATTTCAAGCTCCATAGGCACAATGGTGTCAACCAAAGATGCATAGGCCTCCTTTGAAAGATTTTCCTTTCCCTTGTCAAGAAGAAGTGTAAAATGTTCAAAACAAAAGCCCTTTGAATTCTTCACAAGCTCCTTAAATGAAGGCTCCTTTTCCCACAGATAAAAAATTGTATCAATATACCTGTCAAAATTTCCGTTAATTTTATTGCAAATATAGCAGTTATCTGATATATTAGTAAGAAACGACAAAACCTCCGGCTTTTCCTTTGAGCCCTTTGAAAAAAGCCCCTTCTTTCCCTCTTTAAGACTTGCGGTGTTTGCTTCAAGCTGTTTTATGATCTCCTGAATGTGAGTGTCACACATAAGGGCAAGGCCGAGGCGGTTTTTCATATGGTACATTTTGTCATAGTGCTCCCTGCAGAAGCCCACTTTGTTTGTTTCCATACGAATATCACCCTCCATATAAGAGGGCCCCATCATATAGTCTGTAGCTTCTTTGTCCAACTTATCGTGAATAGCGCAGAGAGGACAGTCACACTCAGACTGAAAGGCTTCGGTTACGGGTATGGTATAGAGCTTTTCTTTCATTATATAATACCTCCGTTTCTGAAAAACTTATTCAAAAAATTACATTAAGATAATTTTAACATAAAAACAAAGCATTTTACAATATAGTAAAGGAAATTATTATGAAAATTTCAGAAAAAGAAAACAGAATA
>JAJQCI010000061.1 GCA_021202835.1 Clostridiales bacterium
AGAAACGATTATAGTATATCTTTCCAGTCTTTTTTCAAGTGATTTGCCCTTGTTTTTGTCCCAATATGTCTGCTGGCCGCCCATACCGGAAACAGCGCCCGTAAAACCGCCTGCTCTCTTATTCTGCATAAGAATACAAACGTTAATAGCAACACAGCAAATTAAAATCAAAACACATATGATATTAAAAAGCATTTAGAGACCTCCCAAAAAATTTCTTCATTCGAAAATTATTCGATAGACTAAAATAAATTGTAACATAAAACAAACACCATTGCAAGCCCTTTTTTCAAATTTTTGCTTATAGCGGTGATAATGCCTTTGTATTACAACACCAGTTCCGCCGTGCGCCCGGCACGGGTGGGTTTATACAAAATCAGCTTTTACATAAGCCCCTCAGCAGGGCACAGCTGAACTGTTGCATTTTATATTCTAACAAAAAAGCTGCAAAATAATCTGCAGCTTTTTTAAGAGCGCGAAACGGGATTCGAACCCGCGGCCCTCGCCTTGGCAAGGCGATGCTCTACCACTGAGCCATTCGCGCATATTAAATTTTATACGAGCGGGTGAAGGGAATCGAACCCTCGTCCTCAGCTTGGAAGGCTGATGTTCTACCATTGTACCACACCCGCAAAAAATGCCCAGGGACGGAATCGAACCGCCCACACGCGGATTTTCAGTCCGCTGCTCTACCGACTGAGCTACCTGGGCTTACCATCGCCAAGAAATGGGGAAAGGGGTAGGGGGTTATTTCCTGACGACAAAATAAATTATAGACCATTAAAGCAGATTTGTCAAGAGTTTTTTTAATTTTTTAAAAAATATTTTAAGGAAATTTTTTTGGTATTTTTTGGAAATACAATTTTTGTGAAAAATTTTTGTAAAAAAATCCTTTACTTTAGGCAAATTTAGGTATATAATAAAATTATGGCAAATGTTTTTTTGAAAGCGAGGAGTTTATAAATGAAGGAACTTATTAAAAAAGTGACTGCAGGTCAAAATCTGACCTTTGACGAGGCTAAATATGCTATGGATAAAATGCTGGGCGGAGGCGCTACCCACGCTCAGATTGCGTCATTTTTGACTGCTCTCATGATTAAAGGCGAGACACTTGACGAAATCGTAGGCTGTGCCACGGTTATGAGAGAGAAGGCCTCTCAGGTTTCCCCCAAGGGCAGACCAAACTATACAGACCTTGTAGGTACCGGCGGTGACGGTACGTTCACATTTAATATTTCAACAACGGCTGCCTTTGCAGCGGCAGGAGCAGACTGCAACATTGCCAAGCATGGAAACCGTTCCATATCTTCCAAGTCCGGTGCTGTAGACGTGCTTGAAAAACTGGGCATCAACGTTATGCTTGAAGCGCCTCAGGTTGAAAAATGTATCGAAGAAAACGGCATAGGCTTTATGTTTGCTCAGCTTATACATAAGTCTATGAAAGACGTAGGTATTGTAAGAAGAGAACTTGGCATAAGAACAGTGTTTAACATCTTGGGCCCTCTTTCAAATCCTTCGGGAGCAGAAAACATGGTTGTGGGTGTTTTCAGCAAAGACCTTGTAGATACATTTTCAAAGGCTATGAAGATGCTGGGGGTCAAAAATGCCCTTGTTATGCACAGCGACGACGGTATGGACGAGCTTTCAACCTCCTCCGACACCCTTGTTGCCGAAATTAAAAACGGAGAAATTTCAATTTACACAATCACCCCCGAACAGTTCGGCTTTAAGAGAGCAGATATATCTGACTTAAAGGGCGGCGACGCAGAATATAACAAAAATATAACGCTTTCAATCCTCAAGGGCGAGGAGAGAGGCCCCAAGAGAGATATTGTTCTTCTTAATGCGGCCGGTGCTCTTTATGTAAGCGGAACTGCAGCTTCTATAGAAGAGGGTATAAAGCTTGCAGCCGAATCAATCGACAGCGGTGCGGCTTTAAAGAAGCTTGAAGACGTAAAGGAATTTACAAATAAGGTATAATTTAATATTTTCAGGAAAAAATAAAAACGAATCAAACAGTTTATAACAAAAGAAAGGTTTTTTCTTGATCCCGTCCGGATAATCAGAGTTTAATCCCGGGGCTTAACCGCCTCGGGAATGGTTTACGGCTATTATGATGGCGCTTTGGATAAGACGAAAGGAGGATATTAATGTTTAGCGTAGGTGATAAAATTGTTTACCCTATGTACGGTGCGGGCGTAATTCAGGAAATAGAGGAAAAAGAAATCGACGGAAAATCCTGTCTTTATTATGCTATGCTGATGCCTATAGGCAATCTTAAAATTACTATTTCCGTTATGAAGGCGGAATCTTTGGGTGTAAGATTTATTTCTTCCTCTGAAGAGGTTCTTGACACAATAAAAAACGTAGGCCCTATTGAAATGTCAACTAACTGGAATGAAAGATATAAAGACAATTCCGCAAGAATTAAGACAGGCGAGCTCAAGAAGGTTGTTGAGGTTTTCAAAACCCTTATTTTGAGAGAAAGACAAAGGAGTCTTTCAAGCGTAGAAAAGAAAATGTTAAGCAACACAAAGCAAATTATTGTCAGCGAAATTATTCTTTCCCAGGGGATTGAAAAATCCGAAGCGGAAAAATTATTATATGATACAACACTTACAAAAGCAACAGCATAAAAAACAGGGACGGCTCAATTCGGCTGTCCCTTTTCTTATATTCTTTTTACTTGCCGGTTTTAATCCAAATCAAGGGCCTCTCTGCCGCTGCCGTTTTTCAAATCGGTTAAAATTTTCCTCTCTTCCTCCGTAAATTTCTCAAAGGCAGTCAAAACCGTTAAATCGCCGGCTTCTGTCATATCCTGCCGATATAAAAATTCCGGTTCCGCCTCGGAATAATATTTTAATGTATCATCGGCAAGGCTTACAACCGCATATGCATCATCACCCTTGTAAGTCAGCCCGTAAACATATAAAAAATCGCCGGTTTCTTCTGTCCCCCTGATTTCATAAATAATTCCCGTGTTATACTTACAGCTGTAAAACGTTCTTATTATGTATCCGTTTTCATCGTGGCCTGTGGCCATTTGATAGGCTCCGTCTCCGTATACCCTGTGGGTATCCTTCCCCACATATTCACTGTATAAGTTTTCCCTTTTGCCTATACGGCTTAAAATTATAATAAGCATAAGAACAATGCCGCATATGACAAAAATATCCGCTTTTTTCATAAATACCCCGCCTTTCTTAACTAAACCGATTATAACAGCTGATCATTAAGGCGTCAAGTATTCATTAACTCAAAAAAGCCAAAGACTCATGATATCCTTTGGCTTTTTGAGTTTATATTTTAATACCATCTTGTCATGGGCAGGCTGTTGTTTATGCCGTTTGAAAAGAGAATTTGGTGAAGGTCGATTATGCCGTTTTGGAATGTGGCGGCGCAGGCGCAGAGGTAAAGCTCCCACATTCTTACAAAGGTTTCATCGAACATTTTCAGAACCTCTTCTTTGTGAGCCTGGAAGTTTTTGTTCCAGCAGAGGAGTGTTTTGCTGTAATGGCGGCGCAGGCTTTCCACATCTATTGTGTAGAATTTAAGCTCACAGGCTATAGCTTCCATTTCTCTTATACTGGGGATAACTCCTCCGGGGAAAATATATTTTTTAACCCAGGGGTCGCCGGGACTTTCGTGAAGAGAACTTATAAAATGAAGGAGGAAAAGGCCGCCGGGCTTTAAAATCTGTTTCATTGTTGACATAAACAGCTCATAGTTGTCTCTGCCTACATGTTCAATCATGCCTACACTGACAACTCTGTCAAAGGTTATTCCCTGTTTGGGCAGATCGCGATAGTCCATAAGCTCAACTCTGAGCCTGTCTTCAAGGTGTTCTTCCTTTATTCTTTCCTCGAATTTCTTTTTCTGTTCCTTACTTAAGGTTATGCCCAAACCCTTTATTTTGTATTTTTTAGCCGCTTCTATAAGAAGAAAGCCCCAGCCGCAGCCTATGTCGCAGAGGGTCATATCTTCCTTTAAAAGAAGCTTTTCCAAAATTCTGTCAACCTTGTTATACTGGGCTGTTTTAAGGCTGTCGTCTTCTGTTTTGAAATATCCGCAGGAATAGCTCATTGTTTCGTCAAGCCACAGCTTGTAAAAATCGTTTCCCAAATCATAATGAGAGGAAACCTCTTTCTGCTGATTCTTTTTAGATAAAGAAGTAAAAATCAGCTTTTTAAGTGACTTTCTGTCTGTAGAAAATTTATCCATCTGGCCTAAAAAGTTATAAAGAGCTGTGTATAAATCTCCTTCTATTTCAATATCCTTATTCATGTAGGCCTCGCCCAAAGCTATAGACGTGCTCAAAAGCAGGTCTTTAAGGGCAGGGGTTTTGT
>JAJQCI010000238.1 GCA_021202835.1 Clostridiales bacterium
ATGCTGTTTGTCAAGGGCGGCGGACTTTTTGATACTTTTTTTATTTTCAGACTTGGCATTTTATAGTGAGTCTCCTTCATACAAAACGCTGCCGTTTTCGTCTGTCAGCGTACATCCGTTTTCGTCGGTAAGCCAGGTAAAATCTTCAACTCCGGATTCTCCGCATTTATTATATTTAACTGTCATTTCGGAAACGGTCGCCGACCCGAAATAAAGCCTGTTATAAGCTCTGTATAAAAGTATGCTTTCAATCGAAACGTTAAGAGGAACTATAGCCTCAAGCAGGGTTTTAACTGCGGAAAGATAACTGTGCACCGTAAGCTCAAGGGTTACCGAAAGCAAAAATTCATCGGGATAATATTCCGCACTGTAATTGCCTTCTCCCAAAAGTGCATTAAGGCTTTCTATAAGACTGGGCGTGTTTTTGAGAAGGGCCGCAAGAATATTTACTCGCCTTGTCTCCAAATCGCTTTTGTCAGACACTTTAATGCTTAAAACATTTTCCCATATGCTGAGCCCCACATCCGCTGCCGTATAAATGTAGAGCTCTCTTATAAGTGCCTCTCTGTCTTCCGCCAAACTGCCCAAAACGCTGTCCATAATTTCGGAAATTATTTTTATTTCATAAACCTCCTTTAAAACCGGGGGATAATAGTCAATATAATTCATATTATTCCTCCTGCCCGTTTAAAGAAGCCAAAACAAAAACGGCGTCCGTCCCGGCGTCAACATACTGTGTTCCGCTGTTTCCGTTAAAATAAACATCCGTAACATTTATAACTCCGTCAATATCCAGAATTTTGGCTATTATATATGCGGAATAAACCCTTAAAACGGTCTTGTCTTCCCAGCTGCTGTTTACTTCCGCAAAATATTCTTCAATAACAGCTCTTACCTCTTCGTCGCTTACCGTAACTCCGTCCTCAGTTTCCCAGGAAGCATTAACGGAAACGGAACATTCTTCAACCCCTTTAACAATAACCCTGTGGCCTATGGGCGCTATTCCGTAACCCAGCCCCTCATATTCTTCCGGGTCTAAAGCCTCTTTAACCTGTGAAATAAGCTCGCTCGAAGGTATGTTGTTGTCACTGTCCGTTATTATTACCATAACCGTTCCGCCGCCTTCAGGCGTTCGGTATGCCTTAACCTGACCCACACCGTCCATTTCCTTAACCCACTGTAAATAGTCGGCCCTGTTTCCTCCGAAAGCTTCGCTGTTTATGCTTGTAAAATATCTCTGTCTGAATGTTTCCGTGTCCTCTTCGTCTTCTCCGGGAATAAGAAGCTCGGTTATTTTTGCCTTTGTCAGCCCTGAAATCGTCTCTATGGGAGTAAGTGTTCCGAAGTGCTTATTGCCCTCCGTTCCTTCAGTTTCACACATTATTCTCCAACATCCGGGAATAACTTCACCTGCCGAAACAACGATTTCACTTCCGTCGTCATCGTTAACAGTTATGTCATAATCCTCCGAATTTGTAAGCTGTTCGGTCAGAATATAATTTATTTTGTCAACGTTAAATCTGTCTCCGACACTTACAATTTCACCTATATATTCGCCGCTGTTTGAATTAAAGTTAAATTCCGCCTTTAAAACAGCGTTTGTGGCCGCTTCCGGCTCAAGCCCTCTTTCCTTGGCAATCAAAATAAGATATTCTCTTTCCGCCGTTTCGGCAAAGGAATTGTCCAGAATAATATCCAGATTTATATAGCTGTCTGCCAGCTCCAGCGCCGCAGGTGAAAGAGTGTCAAATATTATGCTTCCTTCACGCTTGTCAACGTCGGAAGGCACTTCACTTAGCATATCGGCCAAAATTCCCGAATAAGATTTATCCTCAAACACTGAAGCTCACCCCCTCAATGTCAACCTCTGAATATTTCGTCACAACAGTAAAATTGACAGTATAAACTCCCCCTTTGACTTCAAAGGAAAAATCTTTGACGTCGTCTATTCTGTCGTCCTGAATAAGCGCTTCTTTAATTCTTTTCATAAGCATAGGCACAACATACTGCTTTTCTCTTCCGAAAAGATCCGAAAGCTCAATGCCGTAATTCCAGCTGAACATATTATATGTATATCTTTCCGTGTTTAAAATCAAATAAACCGACTGTCTTACGGCTTCGATATATTCGTTATATGTTCCCTTTATGCGGCTGTTTTCACGGTCAAACCGGTAGGTTCTGCTTGTCTGCTCCGCAGCTTCATATTCCTTTAAAATTTCATAATCTCCGTCCTTGGGAAGCATTTTTATCCCCTCGCTTCAATTACATAATATTTTTGTCCGCCCTGAATCGTTAAAACAGTCAAAACCGTATTTTTTTCCAACAGCTTAGGGGCAATGCTGCTGTGGAATATAAAAAAGCTCTCGGGCAAATCCGAAAGCTTGTCTGAAAGCGTTATGCAAAGCTCCTCATCCTCTTCATAATCCTTTGTTACCCTGCCGAATATAACCTCACAGGGCCTGCCTGCCTTAACGGCGTCTACGGCCACACTTTTTATAACCTCAACCAGTCTGTCGGCCAAAATATCACCCCTCGTCCAAATAAGCAGAGCCGCCCAGCAGAGTTAAATCACAGCTGTATTTCTTCCCAAACCTATGAACGGCCTTGGTCACTATAACAGCCGCATTCTCATAAGAAACATCCCCCACATTCAGCGTAATAAAAGCAGTTGACCCGGCCCGAAGCCTTGTGTCTCCTATGCAGTCGTTCACGGTTAATTTTCTTTTCTTTTGGCTGTAAAGCTTTAAAACAGTGCTGCCGAAGGTTTCCGGATTGTCGCCGTCTTCAAGCTTACAGCTAAGCTGCAAAATGCCCCACTGATTTATAAGGTCGTTGTCCTTATAAATATATTTCCCCCTGTTTCCCGTTTCGCTGTCATCTCTGTAGAACTGAATCTGATTATAAACATCGTCATCAACAGACGTTTTATAATCAAAATCCTCTGCCGTTTCTTCGTCAATAAGATAGTCAGTGGCCAAATCTTCAATGGATTTTAAGCTCAAAAGCCCGAAATCGTCGTAAAAAATATACATTTTTCCCGTTGCATTTTCAGTCAAATCTCTTGCGTTTTTTATTATGTCAAAAAGAGTCTGGTCGTCTTCAACTCTTCCCGGAATAACATAACCCGTGTCTGCAATTTTACTTTGGTCAACATTAAGCTGATAGTCGGCGGCTATCATTATAATAACTTCCCCCAGAGTCTTTTTTGTATAGCAATATGTATCCTTGTTTTTTAAATACCTCAGCTGGTCATAAGCTCTGCACTCTATAATTCCGTTCTTTGTTCTTGACTTTGTAAACAGATATCCGTAAAATACACCTGTTCCGTTATAAAAAAACTCTACCTTGTTTCCTTCCTGTATATTTATGTTTTCGTCCTTTAAAATTGAAAATTCAAGCTTTCCGGCTGTGTCCTTCCACTCCGTCGTCCAAGTGACTTCATCTGTCAAAACAGGCTGATAATCAATGCCGTTGTTTATAATATGCATTTCATACCTGTTTGTTCCGTCGCTCTGAATAGAATAATAAGCGCTTCCGTTAAGACTTCCGCCGACGCTTACCGTACTTATAACGGATGTACTGCAAAGGTCAACAGATGAGCTTTTTTTAGAACTGCCCGAAGATGAAGAAGATGAGGAGGAAACACTTTCTCCTGCTCCGCTCGGCTTGACTCCGCCCTGCCAGCCCCAGCCCTGATAGTTTGAGCAAATGCTTATGTTAGACTTTATGACCCCGGCGCTGCCCCAGGCGTGAATCATCTGACTGCTGCCTATATAAATACCAACGTGACCGTCGGAGCTGTTGAAAAAATAAACCGCCGCCCCTGTAGGTATGTCCGTCTTTGAACTTGAAACCTTCCACTTGTTACAGGCTTCCCTTGCGCTTGACGCCGATCCGTAGATTCCTGCCGCCTCATAACAAACCCTTACAAACCTTTGACAATAATTGTCATAAGCATGGGACCCTAAAAGGCTTTCCGCCTTGGCTATAGCCGTTTCAACCTGTGTAGCCATAAAATCACCTGTTTCATAAAAATTATAAAAAAATTGATAAAACTCCTTGACAAGCACGTATTTATGTGCTATAATTAAAACATAGAAAGGAGGCAGGCAAATGAATTCTGAAATCTCAGAAATAATAAAAGACCTCTCGGAAGCAGCTTTAGCAATCACATCGGCCATATGCTTAGCGGTCACAACGCATAGGGCAATAAAAAAGCCAAAATCCAAGAAGTCTAAAAAGAAATAGAGGCCGGGGCTTTCAAAGCCCCACCTTTTTCTCTTTTAGTATACAACATTCATTTGCTCAAAATCAATATGTAAATTTTCAAATCA
>JAJQCI010000069.1 GCA_021202835.1 Clostridiales bacterium
GAAGTTTCGGCAGATTTTGGTAAGGGCTTTGGGGTTTATGCCTTCCCGGGGAGGGTCCAGAATTATAAGGTCCGGAGAGTCGGTTAGAGTGTCGATCCCCTTCAAAACGTCGGCGGCCGTAAAGCTGCAGTTTGTTATTTTGTTTAAGGCGGCATTGGTTTTTGCCGCTTCTACGGCTTCTCCGACTATTTCTATGCCGGTTACTTTTTTTGCGCCCCGGCTCATAAGCTGGGCTATTGTGCCCGTGCCGCAGTAGAGGTCAAAAATGACGGAGGCCTTTGCGGCTTTTGACATTTCAATAACCGTGCTGTAGAGAACCTCAGCGCCGGCGGAGTTTGTCTGGAAGAAGGAAAAAACCGATATTTTAAAGGTTAAGCCCAAAAGCCTTTCATAGAAATAATCTCTGCCGTAAAGGTTTATTATTTTGTCGGCTTTTACAACGTCGGCTATGCTGTCATTTGTTATGTGGAGAATTCCCACAATTTCGCCGTCAAGATCAAGGTCCAGAAGGGCTTCTTTTAAAGGGGCAAGGTCGGTTTTAAGAGCCGATGTCGTAACAAGGGCAGTCAGGATTTCACCTGTAAAACGGGCCTTTCTCACCAAAAGATGGCGGAGAGAGCCTGTTTTTTTCATTTTGTGGTAAAAGGCTTCGTCTGTGTTCTTAAAAAAGCTTAAGGTTGTTGTGAGAATTTTTCTTATATCCTCACAGACTATTTTACACTCGCTTGCATCGGCAGCCTCGTAATAACTGTTTTTCTTCCTCATTCCCAAGGCAAGCTCACCCTCAAGACCGGTATCGCCGAAGGAAAACTCCATCTTGTTTCTGTAACAGTCAACGTCGGGGCTCGGCTTTATTCCTCCGAATTCATAGCCCGACACTTCCGCTTTTGAGAGAAGCTTTAAAACATTGTTTTTCTTTATTTCAAGCTCTTTTTCATAAGGCACGGTTCTGAAAAGACAGCCGCCGCAGACTCCGAAAGAGGGGCAGTCGGCTTCTGTTTCATAATCGGCTTTTTTAATAACCTCAAAAGAATTTGACTGATATTTGCCTTTTTTCCTGTAAAGAGTACATTTCACTCTTTGGCCGGGAAGGGCCCCGGCGATTTCGGCTTTTTTTCCTTCAAAATCGCCTATGCCCTTGTTTGGAAAATCCATATATTTAATTTCGATTTCAGCGTTTTCTGTTTTTTTAGCCATGTCTTTCTCCCGAATATTTACGCCGTAGGGCCGAAGGTTGCCAGTGAAGCCGCCAATTTTTCGATAAGGGCTTCGTCATATATTTCAGCTGTTGCATAATAATATATATCTCCGTCAGCCGTTAAATTTTCCAAAAGAATAAAGTTTTCCGGCTCCGACTCTTCGTCCTCCACATAATTGTTAACGCTTACGGCTGAAGAATAGCTTTTTACGCCATCCTCGTCTTCGTTAAAACTAAAGTCTCTTACTTCGAATTCGGCGTCTATTCCCTCGAAAAGATCTAAAACCTCGTCTTCAGTCTCGGGCATAATATCGTATAGGCTTTCCTCTTCAAAATCCTCTCCTGAAACAACGGAAATATAGCCCTCTTCTTCAGACTGGAAATCCATAGCTGTTCCGCTGGAGGAAACCGTCATAAATGTTTCGTCGGGAAGAAGAATGGAAACACTTCCGTCCTCCGAAACGGCTTCAACTCCGGTAAGCATAGATGTATCGGCTTCATTTGTATCCGCCGTTTCGCCGGCACCCTTTCCGCAGGAGCTTAAGCCCAAAGCAAGGCAAAGGGCTAAGGGTATAACAAAAAATTTCTTCATAAGTAATTTTTCCTTTCTTTAAAAAATAATAACAGTCGGCCGAACAGCTCAAAGCAGCCCGGCCAAATATAAAAGGGGCATTCGAAATGAACACCCCGTATATTCGATTTGAGGAACTGCTGATAAATCAGCTCTTCACAGCTTCGGCGAATTAATCATCGTTTTCTAAAAATGCAAAGCTTTTCAGCGCTGTTTCACACTGAACAACAACAGTCTCGTCATATATCTGCCCTGCGGCAACATACAGCTTTTCGCCGCTGCAGAGAGATCTTGAGATTGAATAAAACTCGGAATAATTTCCCTCTTCGTCGGGAATATTAAACCTTATGGTATAAGAGTAGTCCTTAACTCCGTTTTCCGAAGAGCTGTCAAATTTTATAATTTCAAACCATTCTTCGGGAATTCCGGCATTTGTCATAATTTCCGCCACATCACCGGTGTTTTGCGGAACACTGTCGTATGCGGAGCCGTCATCATCACTGTAATATATATTTATAAGCCCCGAATCATCGGAAAAGCCTATACAGCCGTCCTCTTCAGAGGAAAGCCGCCATTCACTGTCGGGAAGCATTATATAGATGCCTTCATCTTGGGATATAAATTCCTGCCCGGCAGGGTTTTCACCAACTGCAGCAAGCCGAATATCTTCAAGTGTGCTTTTTTCTTCCGTGTATGCTCCCACGGAATTGTTTTCGGGTTCTTCATACCCACAGGCTGTAAAAATAAATGCAGCCGAAAGCAAAAATAATATAAAAACAACGGACAGATATCCTCTCATATTACCTCTTATTATAAATTTTTATGCATAATCAACTGCTCTTGTTTCTCTTATAAGGTTTACTTTGATTTTTCCCGGATATTCAAGCTCATTATGAATTTTCTCGGCAATTTCCCTCGCCATAATCTTCATTCCGTCATCGTCAACCGTTTCGGGAACAATCATAATTCTGAGCTCTCGCCCTGCCTGAATTGCAAAGGCACTCTCCACGCCTTCAAAGGAAACCGCTATATTTTCAAGGGACTCAAGACGCTTAATATAAGATTCAAGTGTTTCACGTCTTGCGCCCGGTCTTGCGGCGGAAATCGCATCTGCCGCCTGAACTAAAACTGCGGCAATACTCTCGGGTTCAACGTCACCGTGATGAGCCTCAACGGCGTTTACTATAATAGGTGATTCATGATATTTTCTGCAAAGGGCAACGCCCAGCTCGATATGTGAACCGTCCATATCGTGGTCAATAGCCTTTCCTATATCGTGAAGCAGACCCGCTCTTTTGGCAAGGGTGGGGTCAAGACCCAGCTCGGAAGCCATAATTCCGCAAAGGTGAGCAACCTCTATAGAGTGTTTAAGAACATTCTGACCGTAGCTTGTTCTGAATTTAAGCTTTCCCAAAAGCCTTACAAGCTCGGGGTGGAGATCGTGAACACCTGTTTCGAAGGTAGCCGCTTCGCCCTCTTCCTTAATATTCTGTTCAACCTCTTTTTTGGCTTTTTCAACCATTTCTTCAATTCTTGCCGGGTGAACTCTGCCGTCGACTATAAGTCTTTCCAAAGCAATTCTTGCTATTTCTCTTCTCATTGCATCAAAGCCCGAAAGTATAACGGCCTCCGGCGTATCGTCGATTATAAATTCTATTCCCGTAAGCGACTCAAGGGCTCTTATGTTTCTTCCTTCACGGCCTATAATTCTGCCCTTCATTTCATCATTGGGCAGGGTAACAACGGAAACCGTACTTTCGGCAACATGGTCAACAGCACAGCGCTGAATTGCGCTTGCAATAACCTCTCTTGCCTTTTTCTCACAGTCCTGCTTTATTTCGGCGTCATACTCCTTAATAAGAACAGCCTTGTCATGCTTTAAGTCGTCTTCAAGAGATTCCAGAATAAGGGCTCTGGCTTCTTCTGTTGTAAGCCCGGAAATTCTTTCAAGCTCGGCCTGTCTTGAGCCCAGAAGGTCTTCGGCGGCTTTAAGCTTTTTGTCTGCGCTTTCAAGCCTTTTTGTTAAAAGGTCGCTTCTCTTGTCGAGAGAGTCTGATTTTTTGTCAAGGTTTTCTTCTTTTTGCTGAAGTCTTTTTTCCTGACGGGAGAGATCGGCTTTACGGTCTCTTACTTCTTTTTCAAGCTCATTTTTGGTTTTAATGCTTTCTTCCTTCGCTTCAACAAGAATTTCTTTTTTTCTTGATTCAGCGGATTTTTTAGCTTCAAAAATTATGCTTTCGACCTCCTTTTCGGCGGAGCCGATAACCGCTTCTGCGGTTCTTTTTCTCATAATGTACCCCATGGCAAAGCTTATACCCACGGCGACAATAAAAATTATCACTATGACTACAATCCAAACCACAGAAATACCTAAAATTGGTCGCATAATCAGTACCTATACCTCCTTTATTAAATTTTCAAAGTTCATTTCGGAAAATCTCCCCTGATTTTCCTATGTATTTTTATTATTTTAACGGTACATATTTTATATAAGTCTTGTCGGTTTCGGCTTACATAAAAATTTTTATCAGAATATGAA